>CAMDBZ010000001.1 GCA_945889565.1 Thermoflexus hugenholtzii JAD2
CCACCGCCTCGCGATGCTGGCGGCGGTGGCGGGGCTCCTCGCCGATGGAGCGTCGCAGGTGGGCGGCGCGGGCGCGGTGGGGGTGTCGTATCCTGACTTCTGGGAGCAGCTCGCGCGCTTTGGCGCGCTCGCGGCGGGCTAGCCGGGCAATCAGGGAGCGCGCGGGACGGACTGCACCCGGTGACGACGGAGCTCGTGCATGTGGGATTCGAGAATCAGCTCGCGCTGAGCCGCGTGGTCGCGGTCGCAACGCCGAGTGCGGCGCCACTGAAGCGGCTCGTGCAGCGGGGCAAGGAAGAGCAGCACGTGATCGACCTGACCAGCGGCCGGCGCACGAAGGCGGTGGTGCTGCTGGACAACGACTGGGTGGCGCTGCTGGCGATCACCCCGGAGACGTTCGCGGGGCGCGTCGCCGCACTCCGACGCGACGGAGGCCGTGACGGGAGCCGCGGGGACGGTGAGCGCGCTGCCAGCTGAGGGCGACCCGCCGCCGCCGCTCGTGGTGGTCCTGTCGGGGCCGTCGGGGGTGGGCAAAGACGCGGTGCTCGACCGGCTGCGCGGGCGCTTCGCGGTGCCCGTGACGATGACGACGCGGGCGCCGCGCCTGGGCGAGCTGGACGGGCGCGACTACCTGTTCGTGGACGAGGCGGAGTTCGCGCGGCAGCTCGCCGCGGGGGAGCTGCTGGAGCACGCGCGAGTGTACGAGCGGTCGTACGGCGTGCCGCGTGCGCAGCTGCGCGCGGCGCTCGCCTCCGGGGGCGATGTGGCGATGCGGGTCGACGTGCAGGGTGCGGCGACGCTGCGCGCGCTGCTGCCGGCAGCGTTGTTCGTGTTCCTGGTGCCGGACGAGCCCTCGCGACTGGAGGCGCACCTGCGCGCGCGCGGCGCGGAGGACGGTGAGGCACTGCGGCTACGGCTGGCGACGGCGGAGCGGGAGCTGGCGGAGCGCGTGCACTTCGACCATGTGCTGGTGAACGTCGAGGGCGACCTGGGGGGCACGGTCGAGGCGCTGCTCGTACTCGTGGAGGCGGAGCGGGCGCGGCCCGGACGGCTGCCGGTGGTGGTCTAGCCGCCTGGGGGCGCCTCGGGGCGTCGGGGGGGGCCACAGCGCTTTCGTGACCGCGGGTGCCGCGAACCATACCGGCATGGGGTATACTTTACCCATACCGGGGCAGGGTATGCCTCCGGGAGCACCGTAGCCGCTGGCACGGCAGCATGTCGAAGGGACCGAAATCGATGGAATCACGCCGCTACTACAGCCACCTGGTACTCGAGGGCCACAGGGGCGGCCCAAGCGCGTGCGAAGCCGCGCGCGACCTCGAGCGCGCCGTCGCGAAGACGCGCGTCACGACCGCGTAGTGGAGTTGCGCGACACTGCGCGGCGTTGACAGGCTGCGGGCGCGCGCCTAGCCTCGAACGAGTCGGTTCGCAAGAGAGACGTCGAACGGGAGTAGTAGGCCGCACGAGCGGGGCATCCGGCGGGCAGCGCGAGCTGAGCACCGAACGAGAGAGCCGGGGCAAGGTGGAAGCCCGGCGCCCGACGAGCAGCGGTTGAATGGACCCGGGAGTCCCGGCCTGAACCCGTCCCCTCCCCTCGGAGGGGCGCGGCAGTAGGCGTCGGCGGTGTGGGCGCCGTTATCCATGCCCAGGGGATCGCCTCGGCGCGCTCGCGTGTCGCGGCCGTCTCTGGATGAGCGCGTGGCTGGCTCCGTCCCGAGGGATGCCTCGAAGGATGGGGTCGGCGCGCGATACTGGGTGGCACCGCGAGGACCATCGCCCCAGGGCGGTGGTCCTCTTTCGTTATGTAGCGCTTTCAGGATTGGCGGGGCACGATGAACGACGCACGCTTCGAACCCAGCGCAACGAGCGCCCGCGGGACGGCGGCGACCGCATCGGCGCGCTGGTGGCGAGGCGCGGGCGAGCAGCGAGCGAGCATGTGCAGCGTCGCGCCGCCCGCCTCGATGGCAGGCGGGGCGGGGCAAGGAGCAAGGCCATGACCACCAACGCTACTGCCACCACGTACCGCCCATCGCTCGCGGAAGTGCGCGGCCTCGTGGGGCGGGGCAACGTGGTGCCGATCTACCGCGAGGTGCGCGCGGACCTCGAGACGCCGGTGTCGGCGTTCCTGAAGGTCGCGCGCGGGGAGTACTCGTTCCTGCTCGAGTCGGTGGAGGGCGGGGAGCGGATGGGGCGCTACTCGTTCATCGGCACGGAGCCGTACCGCGTGCTGGTGGGCCGCCACGACGGCGGCGACCCGCTGGCCGAGGTCGAGCGCGAGCTGGCGCAATTCAGCTCCGTGCCGGCGTCGGGGTTGCCGCGCTTCCACGGCGGGGCGGTGGGGTACGTGGGTTACGAGGCGGTGCGCCACTTCGAGCCGCGCGTGGGGGCGCCGGAGCGCGATGCGCTGGGCGTGCCGGAGTCCTGGCTGATGTTCGCGGATGCGCTGCTGGTGTTCGACCATGTGCTGCACACGATCAAGGTGGTGGCGCACGTGCGGCTGGACGGCGACATCGACGCGGCGTACGAGCGCGCGTGCTGGCAGATCGATCAGCTCGTCGGGCGGCTCGCGACGCCGCTGGCGGCGCTGCCGTACACGCCGTGCGCGGGGCCAACGGGGCGCGCGGTGCAATCGAACTGGACGCAGGAGGCGTTCATCGGCGCGGTGGAGCGCACGCAGCAGTACATCCGCGCGGGCGACAGCATCCAGGCGGTGATCTCGCAGCGCTTCTCGCGCGAGACGGGCGCGCACCCGTTCGAGGTGTACCGCTCGCTGCGCGCGATCAATCCGTCGCCGTACATGTACTACCTGCAGTTCGGCGACACGTACGTGGTGGGCGCGTCGCCGGAGCTGCTGGTGAAGGTGGAAGAGGGCAAGGTGGAGGTGCACCCGATCGCGGGGACGCGCCCGCGCGGGGCGACGCCGCTGGAGGATGCGCGGCTGGGCGAGGAGCTGCGCCATGACCCGAAGGAGCTGGCGGAGCACGTGATGCTGCTGGACCTCGGGCGGAACGACGTCGGCCGGGTGTCGGCGCCGGGGTCCGTGGAGGTGACGCAGCAGTTCGACATCGAGCAGTACTCGCACGTGATGCACCTCGTGAGCCACGTGCAGGGGCGGCTGCGCGACGGCGTGAGTCCGTACGCGGCGCTGCGCTCGGCGTTTCCGGCAGGCACGGTGTCGGGCGCGCCGAAGATTCGCGCGATGGAGATCGTCGCGGAGCTGGAGCCCGATCAGCGCGGGCCGTATGCCGGGGGCGTCGGCTTCTTCGATCTCTCGGGCAACGTCGAGATGTGCATCACGATCCGCACGCTGGTGATGAAGGACGGCTGGGCGCACGTGCAGGCGGGCGCGGGCATCGTGTACGACTCGGTGCCGCAGCGGGAGTTCGAGGAGACGCAGCACAAGGCGCGGGCGCTGCTCGCGGCGATCGACGACGCGGAGCGCGCCGAGGGCGCGCCGAGCGGGAGCCTGGGCTACTGATGACGTCGACGCCTGCGGCGGCGGTGGTGCGGCGCGCGGTGGTGGCGTCCGGCGTGCGCGTGCGGCGCGAGGACGGCGCGGTGCTGCTCGTGCGCGCGCCCGGCGGGGACGCGTGGTCGTTGCCGTGCCGCGCGGTGCCGGAGGACGAGACCGCCGAGGACGCGGCGCTGCGGCTGCTGCGCGAGGGGCTGCAGCTGCGCGTGGGTGCGATCCTGTTCGCGACGACGCTGTCGATCGCGGACGCGGCGACCGACCTCGCGGTGAACGTGTTCGACGCGATTGGCTGGGACGGGGAGCCGCGCTACCGCGACGAGGAGTTCGCGGACGCGGGCTGGCTGCAGCCGGCGCGGCTCGGCAACGTCGATGTGCTGCCGGAGGTGACGGCGTGGCTGCGCAGCGAGATCGTGCAGCCGCCGTCCGAGGCGGACCGGGCGGCGATCGCTGCGGAGCTGGTGGAGGCGCGGCGCGCGCTGCTGGCGGCGTTCGACGCGATCGCGCCGCGCGCGCGCGCCACGACACTGGACGGCGCGTGGGCGCCGTGCGACGTGCTGGAGCACGCGACGGCCGTCGAGCGGTACGAGCTGGCGGAGGCGCTGCGGCTCGCGGAGGAGCCGGGGGGCGCGTGGTGGCCGTGGAACGAGCGGCAAGGTGAGCTTGCGCGAGCGCAGCACCCACGGCCCGACCCGGACGAGGCGCGCGCGCGCGGCGACGCGTCGCACACAGAGACGCTGCGGGCGCTGCAGTGGCTGCCGCCGGAGCAGCTGGCGGTGCGCGGTACGGACCCCGCGGGCAGCACGGTGCTGCTGGAGGCGCGGCTGCGCGCGATCGCCGCGCACGACCTCGAGCATGCGGCGCAGCTGCGGGCGATGCGGGTGCGCGCGGAAGGAGACGCTGATGTTGCTGCTGATCGATAACTACGACTCGTTCACGTACAACCTGTACCAGTACCTGTCGGAGCTGGGGGCGGATGTCGAGGTGTTTCGTAACGACCAGCTTGGGGTGGAGGACGCGCTGGCGATGGGGCCGGAGCAGATCGTGGTGTCGCCGGGGCCGTGCACGCCGGACGAGGCGGGCATCTCGGTGGAGCTGATCCGGGCAGCGGCGGGACGTGTGCCGCTGCTTGGGGTGTGCCTGGGGCACCAGGCGATCGGGCAGGCGTTCGGGGCGCTGGTGGTGCCGGCGGGCGAGATCATGCACGGCAAGACCTCCGCGGTGACGCACGACGGGCGGGGGGTGTTCGCGGGGCTGCCGAACCCGTTCGAGGCGATTCGCTATCATTCGCTCGCGATCGCGCCGGAGTCCGTGCCGGCGGCGCTCGAGGTGTCGGCGCGCGCGGAGAGCGGGGTGATCATGGGCGTGCGGCACCGGACGTACGCCGTGGAGGGCGTGCAGTTCCACCCGGAGTCGATCATGACGAAGGTGGGCCACGATCTGCTGCGCAACTTCCTGGGCATGGAGCAGCCCGTGGCGAGCGGCCGCGGCGCGTGAGCGCGATCCAGGCGGCGATCGCTGCGCTCGTGGAGGAGCGGCGCGACCTCAGCGAGGGCGAGGCCGCGGCGTGCATGGACGAGATCATGGGCGAGGGCGCGACGCCGGCGCAGTTCGGGGCGTTCGTGGTGGCGCTGCGACTCAAGGGCGAGAGCGTCGACGAGATCGTGGGGATGGCACGGGTGATGCGCGCGCGCGCGCTGCACGTCGAGGTGGCGGCGCGACCGCTGCTCGACACGTGCGGTACGGGGGGCGACGCGAGCGGCACATTCAACGTGTCGACGGCGGCGGCGTTCGTGGCGGCGGCGGCGGGCGCGAAGGTGGCGAAGCACGGCAACCGCGCGATGACCTCGCAGTCGGGGTCGGCGGACCTGCTGGAGGCGCTGGGCGCGGAGATCGCGCTGGGACCGGAGGACGTGGCGCGCTGCATCGAGCGGACGGGCGTGGGGTTCATGTTCGCGCAGGCGTTCCACCCGGCGATGAAGTTCGCGGCGCCGCTGCGGCGGGAGCTGGGCGTGCGCACGGTGTTCAACATCCTGGGGCCGCTGACGAACCCGGCGGGTGCGAACTGCCAGCTGCTGGGCGTGCCGAGCGAGGCGCTGGCGGCGAAGCTCGCGGCAGCGCTGGCGCGGCTGGGCACGCGGCACTCGCTCGTGGTGACGGCCGCTGACGGCATCGACGAGGTGTCGGTGTGCGGGCCGACGACGCTGTTCGAGGTGCGCGGCGACGAGGTGACGCGGCGCACGATCACGCCGGGCGAGCTGGGGCTGCCGACGTACGCGGTTTCCGAGCTCGCGGGCGGGACGGCGGCGGAGAACGCGGCGACGCTGCGCGCGGTGCTCGCCGGGGACGGACCGGCGGCGCTACACGACTTCATCGTGGCGAACGCGGGCGCGGCGCTGTACGTGTGCGGGCTGGCGGCGACGCTCGTGCAGGGCGTCGACGCGGCACGGCTGACGATCGCGAGCGGGGACGCGGCGGCGCGCATCGGCGCGTTCGTCGAGGCGACGCGGCGTCGTGGCTAACGCGGGCGGGGTGCGCGCTACGGGGACGGTGCTCGATCGCATCGTTGCGGACCGCCGCCTGCGGCTGGCGGAAGATCGCCGCGCGACGCCGGAGGCGCGGCTCGCGGAGTTGCGCGCGGCGCTGCCTGGCGCGGGCGTCGACTTCGTGGCGCGGCTGCGGCACGGGCGCGCAGAAGCGCCCGCAGGCGCGCGGCTCAGACTCGTAGCGGAAGTGAAGCGCGCATCGCCCTCGAAGGGCGTGTTCGACGCGAACATCGACGCGGCGGCGCTGGCGTTGCGCTACGCGCACGCGGGCGCGGCGGCCGTGTCCGTGCTGACGGAGCCGACCTTCTTCGGCGGGTCGATCGCAGACCTGCGCGCGGCGCGCTGCGCGTTCGGCGCAGACGCGGAGCGGCCGGCGCTGCTGCGCAAGGACTTCGTGTTCGACGCGTACCAGGTGGCGGAGGCGCAGGCGCACGGCGCGGACGCGTTGCTGCTGATCGTGATGCTGCTGGAGCCGGCGGCGCTGCGCGAGCTGGTGGTGCTGGCGCGCGCGCATCAGCTCGAGCCGCTGGTGGAGGTGCACGACGCGGGGGAGCTCGAGGCGGCGCTCGCGGCGGGGGCGCGCGTGGTGGGCGTGAACAATCGCGACCTGCGCACGTTCGCGGAGGACCTGGGGACCACGGAGCGGCTCGCGGCGCTCGTGCCGCCGGAGGTGACGCTCGTCGCGGAGTCCGCGATCCGCGGGCCGGCGGACGCGCGGCGGATGGCAGACGCGGGCGCGCACGCGATCCTCGTGGGCGAGGCGCTCGTGCTTGCGCAGGACCTCGAGGCGGACGCGCGCGCGCTGATGCTGGGGGAGGCGGGCGCGTGACGTACGTGAAGATCTGCGGCAACCGCACGGTGGCGGACGTGCTGGCGGCGGCGGCGGCGGGCGCGGACTTCGTGGGGATGGTGTTCGCACGCTCGTCGCGGCAGGTGGACGTGGACGAAGCGCAGGCGATGGTGCGCGCGCTCGGGCGGCCGCTCGCGGAGCACGAGCTGGCGATGCCGCCGCCGGCGCAACCGCACGTGCGCGAGGAGGCGGGCGAGTGGTTCCGCCACGGCGCGCAGTTGCTGCAGGGGTACCTCGACGTGAAGCGCCCGCTGACCGTGGGTGTGTTCGCCGACCAGCCGATCGACGAGGTGAACGAGCTTGCGGAGGAAGCGGGCGTCGACTTCGTGCAGCTGTCGGGGGACGAGAGCTGGGAACAGTGCCTGCTCGCGACGAAGCAGGTGATCCAGGTGGCGCACATCTCGCCGCTGGACTCGCCGTCGGACCCCTTCGCGCTGGTGCGGCCGGGATTCGCGATCGCGTTGCTGCTGGACTCGGCGCACGGGCCGTATCGCGGGGGCAGCGGCGTGACGTTCGACTGGGAGGTGGCGCGGCAGGTCTCGAGCCGCATGCCGCTGTTGCTGGCGGGCGGGCTGACCCCGGAGAACGTCGGCGAGGCGCTGCGCGTGGTGCAGCCGTGGGGGGTCGACGTGTCGAGCGGGACGGAGCGCGACGGACGCAAGGACCACGACCTGGTGCGCGCGTTCGTCGAGGCAGTGCGCGCGGCGGATCGCGCGCGTCCCGCCGCCGCGCCGGGGCAGCCATGAGCGCGCAGGCGCTGCCGGACGCTGCGGGCCACTTCGGCGAGTTCGGCGGGACGTTCGTGCCGGAGACGCTGATGCCGGCGCTCGCGGAGCTGCAAGCGGCGTACGCGGAGGCGCAGGCGGCGCCGGAGTTCGGGCGCGAGCTGGATGGGTTGCTGCGCACGTACGTCGGCCGCCCGACGCCGCTGACGTACGCGGCGCGGCTGTCGGCGCACGTCAGCGGCGGGCGGCCGGGGCCGAAGGTGTACCTGAAGCGGGAGGACCTGGCGCACACCGGCGCGCACAAGATCAACGCGGCGCTGGCGCAGGCGCTACTGGCGCGGCGCATGGGCAAGCGGCGCATCGTCGCCGAGACGGGGGCCGGCCAGCACGGCGTGGCGACCGCGACGGCGTGCGCGCTACTGGGCCTCGACTGCGTCGTGTACATGGGGTCGGAGGACGTGCGGCGGCAGTCGTTGAACGTGTTCCGCATGAAGCTGCTGGGCGCGGACGTGCGCGCCGTCGACGCTGGGTCGCGCACGCTCAAGGACGCGATCAACGAGGCGATCCGCGACTGGGTGACGAACGTGCGCAGCACGTATTACCTGCTCGGCTCGGTGGTGGGGCCGCACCCGTACCCGGCGATGGTGCGCGACTTCCAGTCCGTGATCGGGCGCGAGGCGCGAGCGCAGATGCTGGAGGCGGAGGGGCGGCTGCCGACGGTGGCGGTCGCATGCGTCGGCGGTGGGTCGAACGCGATGGGGTTGTTCGCGCCGCTGCTGGACGACCCGGTGCGCCTCGTGGGCGTCGAGGCGGCGGGCGAGGGGCTCGCGGGGCGGCACGCGGCAACGCTGGTCGCGGGGCGGCCGGGGGTGCTGCACGGCGCGCGCTCCTACCTGCTGCAGGACGAGTGGGGGCAGGTGCTGGAGGCGCACTCGATCTCGGCGGGGCTCGACTACCCCGGGGTGGGGCCGGAGCACGCGTGGCTGAAGGTGAGCGAGCGCGCAGAGTACGTCGCCGTCACGGACACGGAGGCGCTCGCGGCGTTCCAGCTGCTGTGCCAGACGGAGGGGATCATCCCGGCGCTGGAGTCCTCGCACGCGATCGCGCAGCTGTCGAAGCTGTGCCCGCAGCTCGCGACGGACGACCTGGTGGTGGTGAACCTCAGCGGTCGCGGCGACAAGGACATGGGAACGGTCGCGGCCGCGCTCGGCGTGACGCTCTAGCCGCCGGCGGTGTTCGCCGACCCGCCACTCGAGGCCGCGGGGCCGCAGCCGCCGCGCGGCGAATGGCGCAGCAGCGACCTGCTGCTGGGCGCGGCGCTGCTGGTGGCGAGCATCCTGGGGCTGACGGCGCTCCTCGCGCTGTACGCGGCGGTGAGCGGCGCCGACCGCGGGGGCGGCGTTGTGGCGGCCGCGGCGACGCTCGTGTTCGAGGTGGGGCTGGGCGGCATCGTGGCGCTGCTCGCGTGGCGGCGCGGGCTGCGGCCGCGCGACCTCGGCTTCGTGCGGCCGCGGCGCTGGCGGCCGCTGGGGCTGGCGTGGGCGGGCGTGTACGTCGCGCTGGTGGCGTACCAGCTGGTGCTCGCGCTGATCGCGGCGCTGGGGGTGGACACCTCGGGGCTGAGGGAGGGCAACGCGCTGCCGCTGGGCGACGACGCGGGGGCCGTGGAACTCTCGCTGCTGGCGCTTTCGGTGGTGGTCGGCGCGCCGCTGGGCGAGGAGCTGTTCTTCCGGGCGCTGCTCTATCGGGGCTTTCGGCGGCTGTGGGGGGTGCTGCCGGGCATCGCGGCGAGCGCGCTGGTGTTCGCGAGCTTCCACCTGGACGTGGGGGTGCTGGTGCCGTTCGTGCTGGTGGGGGCGCTGCTGGCGTGGTCGTACGAGGCGAGCGGGTCGCTCTGGGTGCCGATCGCGGTGCATGCGCTGTTCAACGGGGCGTCGTTCGCGCTGCAGCTGGTGTTGGAGGGCCCAGGGTGAGCGCTCGCAGGCGCTGGTGGGCGCTGCTACCCTCGCTGCCATGACTGGCGCGGTGACCACGGACCGGCTCGGCGAGCTATTCGCGCGGACGCGGGCGGCGGGGCGACCGGCGCTCATCGGCTTCGTGCCGGGGTGCTGGCCGGAGCTCGACGCGACCGTGGCGATCGCGCAGGCGGCCGAGGCGGGGGGCATGGACGCGCTGGAGCTGGGCGTGCCGTTCAGCGACCCGCTGGCGGACGGCGTGACGAACCAGCTGGCGTACCAGCAGGCGCTCGCAGCCGGCGCGACGCCGGCGGCGGTGCTGGCGCAGGCGGCGGCGATCCGCGCGGCGGGCGTTCGCATGCCGTTACTGCTCATGGGATACTGCAACCCGCTGTTCGCCTACGGCACGGAGCGCTTCGTGCGGGACGCTGCGGCGGCGGGCGTCGACGGGTTGATCGTCGTGGACCTGCCGCCGGAAGAGGCGGGCGAGCTGGAGCGGGCGGCGCGAGCGGCGGGCGTGCACGTGGTGTACCTGCTGGCGCCGACCTCGACGACGGAGCGCATCGCGCTGGTGGCCCGGCACGCAAGCGGGTTCATCTACTGTGTGAGCGTGACGGGCGTGACCGGAGCGCGCGCCGCGCTGGCCGAGGAGCTGCCCGCGTTCCTGGCGCGGGTCCGCAAGCACACCGCGCTGCCGCTGGCGGTGGGCTTCGGGATCTCGACGCGCGCGCAGGTGGCGGCAGTCGGCGCGCTGGCCGACGCGGTGATCGTGGGCAGCGCGTTCGTGCAGGCGGTAGCGGCGGCGCCACGTGCGGAGCGCGCGGCGGCGGTGCGGGCGTTCACGGCGGAGCTGTGCGGCCGTGGAGGCTGAGGGGCGGCGACAGATGCTCGTACGCGGAATTCGCGGAGCGACGACGGTGGAGGCGAACACGCGCGAGGCGATCCTCGACGCGGCAAGCGAGCTGCTCGCGGAGCTCGTGCGCGCAAACGACGTCCAGCGCGACCATGTCGCGTCGATCATCTTCACGACGACGCCTGATCTCAACGCAGAGTTTCCAGCGGTGGCGGCGCGGAGCGCGGGCTGGACGGACGTGGCGCTGATGTGCGGCCACGAGATGAACGTGCCGGGCAGCCTGCCGCGCTGCCTGCGCATCCTGATGCACGTGAACACGGAGCGCGGCCTGCACGAGCTGCGGCACGTCTATCTACGCGGGGCGCGCGCGCTGCGCCCCGACCTTGTGAGCGAACAGCATGTGGAGGCGACACCGTGATCGTGATAATGAGTGCGATGGGGACCGCGGAGCAGCGTGCCGCCGTGGTGGCGCGGCTCGAGGACCTGGGGCTGCGGGGGCAGGAGATCGTGGGCGAGTCGCGGACGGTGATCGCGGTGCTGGGAGCCGTGTATCCGGAACTACGGGACGAGCTGGGCACGATGGACGGCGTGGACGAGGTGTTGCGGGTGTCCAAGCCGTACAAGCTGGCGAGCCGCGAGGTGCACCAGGACGACACGATCGTGCGGCTGTCACACGGGGTGTCGGTGGGCGGCGGGCGGCCGGTGGTGATGGCGGGGCCGTGCTCGATCGAGAGCGAGACGCAGCTGTGGGAGGCGGCGCGCGGCGTGCGCGACGGCGGCGCGCACCTTCTGCGCGGCGGGGCGTTCAAGCCGCGCAGCTCGCCGTACTCGTTCCAGGGCATGGGCGTGCCGGGGCTGAAGCTGCTGCGGGCCGCTGGTGACGAGTTCGGCATGCCGGTGATCAGCGAGCTGCTGTCGGTGCGCGACGTGGATGCGGTGGCGCAGTACTCGGACGTGCTGCAAATCGGCGCGCGCAACATGCAGAACTTCGTGCTGCTGGAGGAGGCCGGCAAGACCGGCAAGCCGGTGATGCTGAAGCGTGGGCTGGCCGGGACGATCGAGGAATGGCTGCTGGCGGCGGAGTACATCCTGAACGAGGGCAACCCCAACGTGATCCTGTGCGAGCGGGGCATCCGCACGTTCGAGACGGCGACGCGCAACACGATGGACCTGAACGCGATCGCGCTGGTGAAGCGGCTCAGCCACCTGCCGGTGATCTCCGACCCGTCGCACGGCACCGGGAAGTGGTACCTCGTGGAGCCGATGTCGATGGCGAGCCTGGCGGTGGGCGCGGACGGGCTGATGATCGAGGTGCACCCGAGCCCGGATCACGCGCTGTCGGACGGCGCGCAGTCGTTGACGCCGGCGAACTTCGCGGGGCTGATGCGCGCGGGCGCGGCGCTGGGCGTGGCGCTCGGCCGGCCGTTCGCCGACGTGCCGCAGCGGGTGGCGTAACCGCGCGTGCTACGCCGGGCGGCGACGGACACGGGTGCCAGCGACCCGTTCGTACTGCAGCTGGCCGCGTTCGAGGGGCCGCTCGACCTGTTGCTGCACCTGCTCGATCAGCAGCGGCTGGACATCACCGAGGTGTCGCTGCTGGCGGTGACGGAGCAGTACCTCGCGCACCTGCGTGCGGGTGAGGTGGTGGACCTCGATGCGCTCTCGGAGTTCATCGCGGTGGGAGCGCGGCTGCTGCTGCTGAAGTCGCGCGCGCTGCTGCCGCGCGACCCGAGCGAGGAGCCCATCGCGGGGGACGACGACGAGGACCCGGCGGCGCTGGTGGCGCGGTTGCAGGAGTACCGGCGCTTCAAGGAGGCGGCGGAGTTCCTGCGCGCGCTGGAGGTGGAGCATCGGCAGGGGTACCGGCGCGCGGCGACGCCGCCGGAGCTGCCACTGCCCCCGGGCCTCGACGGGGTGACGCTGCCGACGCTGGTCTCGCTGTTGCAGCAGGCGCTGGACCGCGTGCCGGCGCCGCGGCCGGCGCCGGCGGTGATGCCGCGCGAGCGCGTGCGGCTGGCGGACCGGGTGGCGGCGCTGGCGGCGCGGCTGGAGCGCGAGGGACGCGTGTCGTTCCGGGCGCTTGTCGAGAGCGCGGCGACACGCATCGACGTGATCGTCGAGTTCCTGGCGGTGCTCGAGCTGATCAAGGCGCGCTTCCTGGAGGCGCGGCAGGCGGAGGCGTTCGGCGATATCGAGCTCGTGCGGGTGCCCGGCGGCGAGGTCCCGGCGACGCTCGACGACGCGCTGGTGGAGGCGTAGCCGGCGCGCCCGCCCGCGCGGGAGCCGGCGCTCGCATGCGCGGGGTACGAGGACGAGAAGGGCGGAGCGGGTGTTGCTGACTCGCGACGAGCTCCGTCACGCCGTGCGGCCGGGCCCGCAGGCACTCACCATCGGCGTGTTCGACGGGGTGCATCGCGGGCACCAGATGCTGCTCGCGCGGCTGCAGGACGAAGCGCGCGCGCGCGGCCTGGGCGCGGGCGTGGTGACGTTCCACCCGAACCCGCTGGCGGTGCTGCGGCCGGAGTCGCCGTTCGCTTACCTGACCACGCTGGAGCAGCGCGTGGAGTTGCTGCAGGCGGCCGGGGTGGACTGGGTGGCGGTGGTGCAGTTCACCTCCGAGCTGGCGCTCGTGTCGGCGGAGGACTTCGCGCGCGTGCTGGTGGAGGAGGCGCGGCTGCGGCTGCTGCTGGTGGGCGAGAACTTCGCGCTGGGGCGCGGGCGCGAGGGCACGGTGGAGCGATTGCGCGCGATCGGGGCGGACGCGGGGTTCGAGGTGATGGCAGTACCGCTGCTGGCGGCCTCGGAGGACGGGATCTCGTCGACGCGCGTGCGGAAGGCGCTCGCGGAGGGGGCGATGGAGCTCGTGTCGCAGCTGCTTGGGCGGCCGTTCTCGTTGCGCGGGCCGGTGCTGCGCGGCGACGAGCGCGGGCGCACGATCGGCTTCCCGACGCTGAACATCGGCACGAGCGCGGACCAGGCGTTGCCGCCGAACGGCGTGTACGTGACGCGCGTGGAGCTGGGTGAGGCGCGCTACCCCGGCACGACGAACATCGGCACGCAGCCGACGTTCGACGGCACGCGGCGGCGCGTGGAGACGCACGTGCTCGACTACGCGGGCGACGCGTACGGGCAGGTCGTGCGCATCGAGCTGCTGCGGCGGCTGCGCGACGAGCGCAAGTTCGAGGGCGTCGAGGCGCTCGTCGCGCAGATCGGCGACGACGTGGCGGCGACACGGGCGTACTTCGGGTGAGCGCGCGGCGCATGGCGGACGTCGACGAGCAGCTCGCGGTGCTGCTCCGCGGGACCGACTTCGGCGACGAGGCGACGCGACGCACGATGGAGCGCGAGCTGCGCGCGCGCCTCGCCGAAGATCGGCCGCTGCGCGTGTACTGCGGGTACGACCCGACCTCGGTGGACCTGCACCTCGGGCACACGTTGTCGATGCGCAAGCTGCGGCAGTTCCAAGACTTCGGGCACGAGGTGACGTTTCTCATCGGGAACTTCACGGGGCTCGTCGGCGATCCCTCGGACCGCGATAAGCGGCGTCCGATGGTGAGCGCGGAGACGCTGGCGGCGAACGCCACGACGTACGCCCAGCAGGCGGGGCGCATCCTCGACATGTCGGGGGCGGCCGTGCGCTACAACGCGGAGTGGCTCGGGAAGCTCTCGTTCGCGGACGTGATCCGGCTGTGCTCGCACTTCACGGTGGCGGAGTTCCTGCGGCGCGACAACTTCGCCCGCCGCATGGAGCGCGACGAGCCGGTGTACCTGAGCGAGTTCCTGTACGGGCTGATGCAGGCGTACGACGCGGTGGCGCTGGAGGCGGACGTGCAGGTCGGCGGCACGGAGCAGCTGTTCAACCTGATGGCGGGGCGGAAGCTACAGGAGGCGCACGGGCAGCAGCCGCAGATTGTGATCACGTTACCGCTGCTCGTGGGCACCGACGGCCACGAGAAGATGTCCAAGTCGCTGGGGAACTACATCGGCGTGGACGAGCCGGCGCGCGAGGTGTTCGGCAAGGTGATGTCGGTGCCGGACCCGGCGATGCGCGACTACTTCACGCTGCTGACGAGCGTGCCGGCGGACGAGGTGGATGTGCTCGTCGGCGGGCCACCGCTTGCGGCGAAGAAGCGGCTCGCGGAGGCGATCACGGCGTCGTTGCACGGCGCGGCGGCGGCCGCGGAGGCGCGCGCGTACTTCGAGGCGACGGTGCAGCGACGCGAGACGCCGGAGGAGATGCCGGCGTACCGCATCGCGGCCGGTGCGGAGCGCGGGCTGGCCGACGTGCTGGTGGCGGCGCGGCTCGCGAACAGCAAGGCGGAGGTGCGGCGGCTGGTGGCGCAGAAAGCGATCCGCATCAACGGGGGGCTGGCCGATCACTTCGACGAGCCGCTGGCGGACGGCGACGAGCTGAAAGTGGGCCCGCACCGCTTCCTGCGCATCGTGGACGAAGGGGCGCGCGCGTGATCGACGGTGGCATCGGCGTCGACATCGCGGCGATCGTGCAGAACATCGCGGAGGCGGAGGTCGTGACGCTGCACTTCCCGATGCTGCGCCAGACGTTGCTGCTCGATAGCCGCAGCGACGAGCACGAGGGCCCGCTGGTGACGGTGGTGCCGATGGTGAACAACTCGGCGGAGCGGCTGGCGTCGCTGCGGCGGCTGCGGCCGCGGTTCGAGCGGCCGAGCTCGCTCTCGATGATCGCGTGGCCCGCGTCGGTGGAATGCCTGCGCCGCGAAGGCGTGTGGGATGCGGTGCTGGCGCGGCTCGCGGACAGCGGCGACGCGCGGGCGGTGGCCGCTGCGGGACGAGCGCTCTCGCGGCTGCGCGCGCTGGAGCTCGTCGAGATCCGCCAGGTGATCGTGGGGATGGAGTACCGCACGGTGTGGGGTCGCGCGGGGGCGGGCGACCGCAAGCCGTAAGCGTGGCGCTGCGCGGACTACGCCACCGTCGCGCTTCGAACCTCGGACCCTCACTTCGGCCCTGTCGACGACAATCGTCAGCTCGATCTCCGCCAGGGCGAGGCCGTCCTAGGCCAGACTCAACCCTTCGGGAAGCAGCGCTATCTCGGTCGCTGCGAGGGCGAGCGCACCTACCGATACCAGCGTCAGCCACCTCGCCTCCGCCGCTCGAAATCCATCGATCAGGCCGAACATTGCCCAGGCCCACAGAATGTTCCAACTCGCGATGAACAAGAGGTAAGTCGCAATCATGGGGTACACCCATAGCGGCGTCGGTCCACATGACTGGCCGTACTCGCAAGCCGACTGTTCGTAAGGGTCGATGCCGATCCCCGCCAGCAGCCGCTCATACGCCACCCAGGCGACGATGGATACCGCGCTCGCAGCTGCCACTCCAATCAGTCCGAGAGGATTCCGGAGCACACGTGTGAACTCACTCGCTGGAGGCCGCATCTCTCCAGATGGGCCTCCGCGCGGCTCGCCCTCGCTCACGATTACGCCTCCGCGGTGGCGAGCTGCTTCAGCACCTGGTCCTGGACGTTCGCGGGGACCTCGGCGTAATGGTCGAAGGCGGTGGTGAAGCGGCCGCGGCCGCCGGTGAGCGCACGCAGGTCCACGGCGTAGCGTTGCACCTCGGCGAGCGGGGCTTCGGCCTGCACGATGCTGACGTCGCCGGCGGGCTCGACGCCGTGCACGTGGCCGCGGCGGCTGTTGAGGTCGCTCATTACGTCGCCGACGTGGTCGCCGGGGACGCGGATGGTCAGGCGCATCATCGGCTCCAGCAGCACGGGGCGCGCCTGGAGCATGCCCTGCTTGAGCGCCTGCGCGGCGGCGAGCTTGAACGCCATCTCGGACGAGTCGACGGCGTGCGCGGAGCCGTCGAGGAGCGTCACGCACACGTCGACGATCGGCGAGTGCGCGAGCGGGCCGGCGGGGAGCGTCTCGACGATGCCCTTCTCGACGGCGGGGATGAACTGGCGCGGCACGTTGCCGCCGACGACGTGCTCCTCGAACGTGAAGCCGGCGCCGCGAGCGGCGGGGTGGATCTCGATCACGACGTGGCCGTACTGACCGTGGCCGCCGGTCTGCTTCTTGTGGCGGTACTCGGACTTCGCGGTCGCGCTGATCGTCTCGCGGTAGGGGACGCGCGGGAGGGTGGCGTCGACGGCGACGCCGAAGTTCTTTTCGAGGCGGGCAGCGGCGATCTGCGCCTGCGCGTCGCCGATGGTGGTGACGATCACCTCCGCGGTGTCCGGGTCGCGGTGCACGCGGATGGTGGGATCCTGCTCGACGATGCGCGCGAGCGCGTGCGACAGTTTGTCGACGTCGGCCTTGGTGCGCGGGTGCAGCGCGGAGCGGTAAGTGGGCTCGGGGAACGGGAGCGGCGGCAGGCGCAGCGCCTTCTGCGCCTCGGAGGCGACGAACGTGTCGCCGGTGGTGGTGACGGCGAGCTTCGCGGCGACGCCGATGTCGCCGGCGACGAGCTCGGCGACGGCGATCTGCTCCTTGCCGCGCATCAGGAAGAGATGGCCGAGGCGCTCGGCGGCGGCGTGCTGCACGTTGTAGGGGTTCGCGTCCGGCTTGAGCGTGCCGGAGAGCACGCGGATGTAGGTGAGCCGGCCGACGAACGGATCGGCGGTGGTCTTGAACACGTGCGCGACGAGCGGCCCCTCGGCGGTGGTGGCCAGCGACTCGCCGGAGTCGAGGCGGTGCTCGCGGCCGAGCGGCGACGGGAGCAGCGCGACGAGGCGATCGAGCAACGCGTGGACGCCGATGGCGGCGAAGCCGGAAACGGCGAACACGGGCACGATGTCGCCTGCGTGCACGGCGGCCGCGAGCGCCGCCTCGAGGCGCGCGGTGTCGATCGCCGCGCCGTCCAGGTACGCCGTGAGCAGCTCGTCGTCGGTCTCGGCGACGGACTCGATCAGCTGGTCGCGCGCGGCCGCGACGGCGTCGGCAAGCGCGTCCGGGACGGGCGCGGGCGCGCCGTCGGCGCCGGTGCGCGCTTCGCCGGAGACGACGTCGACGACGCCGCTGAAGGAGTGTGCGGCGCCGATGGGCATCGTCACGGGCACGACGCGCGTGCCGAAGCGGGCGCGCAGCGCGGCGAGCACGGCGGCGAAGTCCGCGTTCTCGCGATCCATGCGCGTGACGACGAGCGCGCGGGGGAGCGCGCCGCGCCGGTCGGCGTGGTTCCAGGCGGTGTCGGTGCCGCCCTGGAGGCCGGCGACGGCGTCGACGAGCACGAGCGCGGCGTCGGCGGCGTGCGTCGCGGCGATGGCCTCGCCCTCGAAGTCCGGGTAGCCGGGGGCGTCGAGCACGTTGAGGCGGCGGTCCTGCCACTCGACGGCGAGCAGCGACGTGGAGATGGAGTAGCGGTGCTGATGCTCCTGGTCGTCGAAGTCGGAGACGGTGTTGCGGTCCTCGACGCGGCCCATGCGCCCGATGGCGCCGGAAACGAAGAGCAGCGCCTCGGCGAGCGTCGTCTTCCCCGTGCCGCCGTGGCCGAGCAGGACCACGTTGCGGAGATGTTCGGGGCTGTACGCTCTCACGGTTCGCCTCCCTGGTGTGCAAGCGCGCTCCTCACCTGAGCGCCCGCACCATGGGTTGCCCGGGGGCGGCCCTCGCCCCCAGCCCCTCCCCCCGCGAAGCGGGGCGAGGGGGGCAAGACACGGGCATCGTAGCGCTCCGGGGGCGGCCTCACAAACGTGATACGTCGTGTCGATTATCGTGCTTGAGATGCTGCATGACCTCGACGAGCGCGCGGGTGGCTGGGAGCTGAGGCACGGGGGGCGCGGATGATCGCCGCGTGGGTGCTGGGACACTCGTCGGCGCGGCCGGCGCGGGCGGTGCTGCTGGCGGGCGCAGCGTGGCTGGTCGCGGTGGCGCTGTTCGTCGTCGTGGGGATGGCCGCGTTCGTGCTGTCGGGCGTCGACGGCGGGACCGCGCGCGCGATCCTTGTGCTGTACCCGCTGTTCTTCAGCGCGTCGGCAGTGGCGGTGTGGCTGCTGTACGTGACGCTGTACTACGCGGGCTTCCGGCTGCGCGCCAGCTATCCGGGTCGACGCGACGCGCTTGCGGCGGCGCACCGGCGCGCGCTGCAGTGGACGGCGCTGCTGCTGTACGCGTACGCGCTGATCGCGCTGGTGGCGGCGGGCGTGCTGCTGGTGCTCGCAGCGCTGGGCTGAGTCTTGGGCGGCGCGGCTCCGGTCCGCGCCGCGTGCAGTCTCGGGCGGCGCCGACTGCGGGCACGCCGGGCCGCGGCACCTCGGAGCCCTCACCCCCGGCCCCTCTCCCCGCGTCGCGGGGCGAGGGGAGGCGGAGCGCTAACTCGGGTCGCTGGGGCGCAGGTCGAGCACCTCGAGCTGGAGGGTGCCGCGCAGCGAGTCGCGGCGGAAGGGGTAGGCGAGGTCGGCGAGCTGGCCGTCGGGGACGGCGCGCTCCGCGGATCGGAAGGCGATCGCGCGCCAGGTGGCGGGGCCTTCCTTCAGCTTGAATTGCAGGTGCGCCTGGTCGGCGCCGAGCAGCTTGCTCTCGAGGATGCGCACGCCGCGCGCGAGGAACGTGGGGGTGACGTTGCCGGGGCCGTGCGGCCCGACACGCTGGAGCCAGCGCAGCACGTCGCTGTTGACGGCGCGTAGCGGGAGCTCGGCGTCGATGGCGAGCTCGGGGATGAGCTGCTCGGCGGTGAGGTGACGCGCGGCGTCGGCGATGAGCGTGGCGCGCACCTCGGGCAGGCGCGCGGGGTCGAGCGAGAAGCCGGCCGCGGCGCGGTGGCCGCCGAAGCGCGCGAAGAGGTGCGCGTGGCGCTGCAAGAGCGCGGTGATGTCGAACACGGGGAGCGAGCGGCAGGAGGCGCGCCCCTCACCATCGCGCAGCTCCATGACGATAGCGGGGCGGTGGAACTGCTCGACGAGGCGCGAGGCGACGAGGCCGACGATGCCCGCCGAGAGCTCGTCGGAGGCGACGACGAGCAGCGGGCCGGCGCGCTCCGCCTCGGTGAGCAGCGACGCGGCGAGCTCGCACGCGCGCGTGGTGTCGGCGCGACGGCGCTCGTTCAGCACCTCGAGGCGGGCGGCGAGCGCGGCGGCGGTGTCGGGGGAGTCGGTGAGCAGCAGGTCGAGCGCGAGGCGAGCGTGCTCCATGCGGCCGGCGGCATTGAGCCGCGGGCCGAGCGCCCAGCCGCACATCTCGACGTCGGCGTCGGCGAGGTCGACGCGCGCGACCGCGGCGAGCGCGCGCAGGCCGGGGCGGCGCGTGCGCGCGAGCGCGACGAGGCCGATACGCACGAGGTCGCGTGTCTCGCCGAGCAGCGGCGCGAGGTCGCAGATGCAGCCGAGCGCGGCGAGCGCCCGGTGCTCGTCCGGGTCGTAGGGCACGCCGAGGCGGTCGTACAGGTCGTGCACGACTTTGTAGGCGACGCCGACGGCGGCGGGCTCCGAGCCGTACTGGGAGCCGTCGAGCTTGGGGTTGACGATGGCGAGGGCGTCCGGCAGCACGTCCGGCGCGGTGTGGTGGTCGATGATGATGGCGTCCATGGCGAGCTCGTTGGCGAGCGAGATCTCGGCGACGGCGGAAGTGCCGCAGTCGGCGGTGACGAACACGGTGGCCCCGCGCGCGCGCAGCTCGCGGACGGCGGCGGCGTTGGGGCCGTAGCCCTCGCTGAAGCGGTCCGGGATGTAGGGCATGGGCAGGGCGCCGAGCGCGGCGAGGCCCTCGGTGAGCACGACGGTGGAGGTGATGCCGTCGACGTCGAAGTCGCCGAAGACGGCGACGCGCTCGCCGGCGCGGCAGGCCTGCGCGAGACGGTCGACGGCGACGTCGAGGTTGGGCATGAGCGTGGCGGCGGTGAGCTCGCCCGGCGCGCCGAGGTAGTGCTCGCCCTCGGCGACGGAGCGCACGCCGCGGTGCGCGAGCAGCGTGGAGACGAGCGTGGGCCACGGCGCGCCCTCGAACGCGGCGATGTCGCCGGGGGCGCGCAGGCGCCAGCGGCGGCCGGGGGAGCCGGGGAGCAGCAGGTCGGCGGCGGGCGCGGGGGCGGTGGTCATGGGCGTGCCTCGGGGGAGGTTGGGGGCATTGTCGGTGGTGGGGCGGGAGGGGGGAAGCGGCGTGAGACCCTACGGAGCGGACGAAGTCACCCAGCCTTCTCTACTCAGCCGCTCCCAAGCGATGCCAATCGCACGCTCGCCGAAGATTCGCCGCTTCCGCTCGTTCCAGCTGTGAACGGCGGCTACCACCTGGCCCAAATCGCGCCCGGTGTTACCCAGCTCATGCACTGCCCAATCAACCGTCGCAATCAGCTCCATTCCATGGGGAGTTTCAAACCCTTCAATGAGCCGACTCACGCGCTCCAATCGATGAAGTGATTCCTCGTGCCCCTGTAGAAAATTGCTCGCTTCCTGGATGCCGTCAGGCAAAACCGCAATCTCAGCGCCGCGACTTCGATCGCCGTAACCTCGCGTGAAATGACCTTCAGTTGCCTGAAGGACGAAGTTCAGATTCTCGGCATACGGGCCGTACTTATCCTTAACGTAGTTGAGCTTCAGCTGCTCACCTGCCCTCTGCAGCAGGTACGCCAATTTCTGAATCTCGAGAAGAGTCAGTCGGTAGCCGATACCTTGGTACCGCTCCATTACCGCGATCAGGATCGCACGTCCGGGCGTCATGTCCGGACGCTTCGTTCTGACCCTCATCTCATCGGCGACTGGGGCACCGTCGGGCTCGAAAAGCAGCACCTCGACGCCGGGCAACGCCTCGAAAGCGCGTTCGATCCGCGGTCGAACTTCGCTCCAATCTAGGCCACCGTTCCCGCATCCGAGCGGAGGAACGGCCACTGACTTCAAGCCCAGTCGCCGAACGTCCCCGACGAGTGCCTGCAGCCCAGCTTCGATGTCCTCTAGGCGAGACTTGCCGCGCCAATGGCGTTTCGTCGGGAAGTTGATGATGAAGCGGGGATGCTCGCCGAGCATCGGCACCACCAGCATCCTTCCGACCTCGACCTCGCCCGCACGGCACGCTCGCTCGTAGACCTTGTAGTTGCCGGGGAAAGCCTGTTTGAACTGTAGCGCGATGCCTTTACCCATCACACCGACGCAGTTAACAGTATTCACCAGCGCGTCGGCGTCGGCATCGAGTAGATTCCCTCGCATCAGGTCAATCATGATAGCACCGATGTTCTAGTAATACCACTCCCGCTTCACGCGCACGGGGCGCGCGCGCCCGTTCTGCTCGGCCGCTAGCGCCGCCTGCACGTGACCAGCGACGTCGGGGTTCATGACTCCGATTGCCTCGATCGCGTCCCACGGCAGGAAACCGCGCGTAAGAAACTCGGCCTGCCGACGGCGTTTGCGATCCCCGTCTTCGACCGTGTCATTCCAGTAAGTTCTGGTCATCAACGGCCAATCGACCTTATCGAGATCCGCCGGGTCAGTGAAAAACTGTGTCGTCGCTACGATCGCGTGACCATCCGTGAAGACGAACCGCGCACCGGTCTGCTGGACCCCCACGAACGAACTAACGAGGTGAACTATGGTGTCCTGAACACGACCGGGTACACGGCCGGACTTAATGGGAAGGAGCATGGGCGGCCGGACACAGAAGAACAGCGGGACGTAGTCGTGCAGACCACCACCTTGGCCGCAAGGCACGATCGTCTCAGCCCGCCGCTTCTGGACCTCGGCGTAGGCGATGCTGGTGTGGCGAATACCTCGGGCTGCCAGCCCAGCGTGACAAGTAAGGCCGCCGTCCTTCAGGATCGACGGCAGATTGCTCACGTCGGTGATGTGAATCAGGGGAACCTGGTTCGGCACTGGAAACGGTGGCGGCAAGGGCGACACTCCCGAAACCTCTGGGCTACCCGCATCCTAGCCGACGACGCGGCAGTCCTGCACTTCCTCTCAACACCCGCAACTCTTGCGCAACCTGAATCTACCCCTCCCACCGGCGGAAGATCAGGCTCGAGTTGTGGCCGCCGAAGCCGAGTGAGTTCGACATGGCCCAGTCGATGCGGAGGTCGCGGGGGCCTTCGGGGACGTAGTCGAGGTCGCAGTCGGGGTCGGGGATGATGAGGTTGCGCGTCTTGTGGATGCGCTGGTCGCGGATCGAGAGCACGGTGACCGCGGCCTCGATGCCGCCGCACGCGCCGAGGGTGTGGCCGACCATCGACTTCGTCGAGGACATCGGGATGCCGCGCGCGGCTTCGCCGAAGACGGTCTTCACGGACATCGTCTCGAACTTGTCGTTGAGCGGCGTGCTGGTGCCGTGGGGGTTGATGTAGTCGATGTCGCTGGCGGGGATGCCGGCCTTGCGCAGCGCGATGTTCATGGCGCGCGCAGCGCCCTCGCCGTGCTCGGACGGTTGCGTGACGTGGAAGGCATCGGCGGACTGCCCGTAGCTGACGAACTCGGCGAGGATGTTCGCGCCGCGCGCACGCGCGAACTCGAGGTCTTCGAGCACGAGCGTGGCGGCGCCTTCGCCGAGCACGAAGCCGTCGCGCTCGAGGTCGTACGGGCGGGAGGCGTGCTCGGGGTCGTCGTTGCGCTTCGTGGAGAGCGCGCGCGACGACGCGAAGGAGGCGATGCCCATGCGCGTGATGCAGGACTCCGCGCCGCCTGCGAGCATGGCGACGGCATCGCCGCGGCGGATCACCTCGAGGGCGGTGCCGAGGGCGTCGGCGCCGGAAGCGCAGGCGGAGACAGGGTTGTAGTTCGGGCCGCGCGCGCCGAACTGGATGGAGACCTGGCCCGCGGCCATGTCCGGGATGAACATCGGCACGAGGAAGGGGGAGACGCGGCCGGGGCCCTTCTCGAAGAGCACGTGGAACTGTTCCTCGAGCGTGGTGAGGCCGCCGATGCCGGAGCCGATCATCACGCCGATCTCGTCGCGGTGCGCGGGGATGTCGAGGCCGGCGTGCGCGATCGCTTCGCCCGAGGCGGCGATCGCGAGGTGCACGAAGCGGTCCATGCGGCGCGCTTCCTTGCGGTCGACGTACTGCAGTGCGTCGAAGCCCTGCACTTCCCCGGCGATCGTCGAGTCCAGATCGGTGGTATCGCAGAGCGTGATCGGGCGTATGCCGTTCGCGCCATCGAGCAGCGCGCTCCACGTTTGCTCGCGGCCGATGCCGACGCCGGTGACCATGCCAATACCAGTGATGACGACGCGACGCCCCGTGTTGAAGCGGGCGCCGGCGTCATTCGCGAGTGTCATCAGTTGCCCTCCCAGCGCGCGAAGACGAGCGCGGAGTTATGTCCGCCAAGCCCGACCGACGTGCTCATTGCGTGGCGCACTGTAGCGCGCCGCGCGGTGTTGGGCACGTAGTCGAGGTCGCAGTCGGGGTCGGGCGTGCGGTAGTTGATCGTCGGCGGCACGAGCTGGTGGTGGCACGCGAGCACGGTGATCGCCGCCTCGACTGCACCGGCGGCGCCCATCATGTGGCCGAGCATCGACTTCGTCGACGAGACCATGAGTCGGTCCGCGTGCGCGCCGAAGAGCGCGCGGATCGCGCGCGTCTCGACGCGGTCGTTGAGCGGGGTGCTCGTGCCGTGCGCGTTGATGTAGTCGAGCGTGTCGAGCGCGACGCCGCCGCGCGCGAGCGCGCGCTCCATGGCGCGCCGGATGCCGCGCCCGTCCTCGGCGGCGGCGACCATGTCGAAGGCGTCGTTGGAGGTGGCGCTGCCGCTCCACTCGGCGTAGATGCGCGCGCCACGCACGAGCGCGTGATCGAGCGCCTCGAGCACGAGCACACCGGCACCCTCGGAGAGCACGAAGCCGCTGCGATCGCGGTCGAAGGGGCGGCTCGCCTGCGTGGGGTCGGGGTGCTCGGCGAGCGCGCGCATCGCGTGGAAGCCGGCGTAGTAGATCGGGCGCAGGGGCGCCTCGAAGCCGCCGGCGAGCATCACCTGCGCGTCGCCACGCGCGATCAACTCGGCGGCCTCGCCGATGGCGGCGCCGCCGGTGCTGCACGCGGCGGTGATGGCGAAGTTCGCGCCGTCCGCGCCGAGCGCGATGGCGACAAGGCCGCTCGCGGTGTCGGGGAGCATGTGCGCGATGAGGAACGGGCTGACGCGGCGCGGGCCCTTCTCGTCGAGCAGTTGCTGGTTCTCGACGATCAGGTGCGCGCCGCCGATGCCGGAGCCGAGCAGCACGCCGACGGCGCCGGGAGGCTCGGCGCGCACGTCGAGCGCGGCGTCGGTGACGGCGAGCTGGGCGGCGGCCATCGCGAGGGCAGAGGAGCGGTCGATGCGGCGCAGCAGCTTGGGCTCCACCCACGCAGCGGGGTCCCAGTCGTGGAGCTCGCCGGCGATCGGGCAGTCGTAGGCCGAGGCGTCGAAGCTCGTGATGCGCGCGATGCCGGAGCGCCCGGCGACGAGCGCGTCCCATGTGGAGGGCGCGTCGTTGCCGAGCGGCGTGAGCAGGCCGAGGCCGGTGACGACGACGCGCGGCACCGCGCTATCGGGGCGCGGGCTCGGGGGGGAGGGCTGAGATCGGGATCGGGTCGATGCGGGCGTCGTCGAGCGAGACGGCGACGAGGCGATCCGAGACACGCTTCACGAGGCGGGCGAGCACGTGGCCGGGGCCGACCTCGACGAAGGTGTCGACACCCTGCGCGGCCATGCGTTGCACGTTGGCCTGCCAGTACACGGGCGAGCGTAGCTGCTCCTCGAACTCGCGGCGGACCTCGGCGGCGGTGCGCAGCAGCTCGGACGTGCGATTGGAGACGATGGGGCGGACGGGGTCACGCAGCGGGACTTCGCGGATGATCTGCGCGAACTCGTGGGCCTGTTCGAAGTGCAGCGGGGTGTGGCTGGAGACGCGCACCTTCAGCTGGATCACCTTCGCCTGCAGCGTGCGGGCGCGCTCCATCGCGCGCTCGAGCGCGCTGATGTCGCCGGAGATGACGGTCTGCGTGTCGAGGTTGTGGTTTGCGACGTCGACGCGGTCGGCGGGCGAGCGCGTAGCCTGCTCGCAGATCTCCTGCACGGTGGCGGTGTCGAGGCCGATGATCGAGGCCATGCCCACGGGGCGCTGCTGGTTCAGGTTGCTCATCAGCCGCGAGCGCTCGATCACCACGAGCAGGGCGTCGCGGAAGCTCATCGCCTCGGCGGCGACGGCGGCCGAGAAGAGGCCGAGGGAGTGGCCGCCGAAGACGCGCGGGCGCACGAGGCGGCCAACCTCAGCGAGCTTCTCGCGCATGGCGCCGACGATGGCGACAGAGGTGGTGAGCACGGCGGGCTGAGTGAAGGTGGTCTCGGACAGCGCTTCGGCGGACGAGTCGAAGCAGATCGCGGCGATGTCCAGGCCGGTGACGTCGCTTGCTTCCTCGAAGGTGCGACGCGCGGCCTCGGAGTGGGCGTGCACGAGGCGGCCCATGCCGGGGGCCTGGGAGCCCTGCCCGGGGAAGATCAGGGCGAGGGCATCGGTGTCGTCAGTCGGGCCGTCCTCGCCCTGCGAGGCGTTCAGCCGGGGGTCCAGCGCGGTGTCGTTCACGGCTGCGGGGCCTCCTGAGCCCCTCGGCGTCCCGCCTCGCCGCTCTCCATGCTACCAGAGTTGGCCGCACGAACGAGCCTAGGGGGCGTCGAGGGTTTTGCGCGCGTCTGGGAGCGCGCGGAGCAGGTCCTGGGCCAGGCCGGCGGCGGCCCCGTACTCGGCGGCGACCATGGCGGCGGATTCGCCGTGCAGGTAGACGGCGGCGGTGGCCGCGTCGAAGGGGTCCGCGCCCTGGGCGACGAGACCGACGATGAGGCCGGCGAGCACGTCGCCGGTGCCGCCGTGGGCGAGCATCGGGTTGGCGACCGAGGAGAGCCGCGCGCGCCCGTCGGGGGCGGCGACGATGGTGCACGCGCCCTTGAGCACGACCACGGAGCGCGTGGCCTGCGCGTAGCGCGTGGCGCAGTCGAGGCGGTTGGCCTGCACGTCGTCGGCGGTGCGGCCGAGCAGGCGCGCCATCTCGCCGGGGTGCGGAGTGAGGATGCACGGGGCGGCGAAACGCTCGTGCCAGCCGGGTTCGTCGGCGAGCGCGTTGAGCGCGTCGGCGTCGAGCACCACGGCGTTGAGGCCGGGCACGCCATCGAGGCCGGCGAGCAGCGTGCGCACGAACTCGCGGCTGGCGGGTGTGAGGTCGAGGCCGGGCCCGACGAGCAGCGCGCTCGCGCCAGGGAGCGCGCGCAGCAACGCCCGCGCGCCGTCGGCGTTCAGCACGCCGTCGGTGTCCGGGAGCGGCTCGTGGGTGGCGTCCCGGAAGTATGTGAGCAGCGGCTGCGCCGAGGCGGGGGCGGCGATCGTGGTGAGGCCGGCGCCGGCGCGAGCGCAGGCCTCGGCGGCGAGCACGGCCGCGCCGGGGTAGCGGCGCGAGCCGGCGGCGAGCACGGCGCGGCCGAAGCTGCCCTTGTGGGCGTCGAGCGGACGCGGCGGCGCGGCGCGCTGCGCGGCGCGGAGGTCGATCTCGTCGTACGGCAGGTCGGGGCCGAGGTCGTCCGGGATGCCGATGTCGACGCGGACCACCTGGCCGCCGAGCATGCGCGCGGGGAACTGGAACATGCCGATCTTCGCGTAGCCGAAGCAGAGCGTGAGGTCCGCGCCGACGGTGTGTGGGTCGGCGCGGCCGGTGTCGGCGTCGATGCCGGTGGGCACGTCGAGCGCGATGATCTGAAAGCGGCGGCTGCGGCGGGTGCGGATGGCGCCCAGGTGATCGAGGATCGCGGCCAGGTCGCCCTCGATGGGGCGATGCGCGCCGATGCCGAGCAGCGCGTCGAGCACGCCGGCCGTGCGTTCGAGCATCTCGTCGAGGTGCGCGAGCCCCGGGTCGTCCGCGACGGTGCTCACGACCACGCCGGCTTCGAGCGCGAGCTGCAGCGCCGGGTCGTCGGCGGGACGAGGGGCGAGCAGGTAGGCGTGGACGTCGGCCTCGTAGTCGCGCAGGTTGGCGGCGGCGATCAGGCCGTCGCCGCCGTTGTTGCCGGGTCCGACGAGCACGACGACGAGCCGCTCCTCGAGCTGGCCGAACGCGAGCCATGTTTCCTGCGCGGTAGCAAGGCCCGCGGAGTTCATGAGCGCCCACTCGGTCTTGCCGCGGGCGACAGCCTCGGCCTCGAGCGCGTGCATCTGGGCGGTGGTGACGAGCTTCATGCGAGCCGCCCGCGGGCGCGCATCCAGCCGACGAGCCGCTCGCGCGCCTCGGCGGGGTCCTGCTCGCGGTGCGCCTGCGCGCAGACGACGACGGCGACGGCGAACGAGGCGAGGTGGCTCAGCGACACGTCGATGGCGTCGAGGCCGATCAGGGCGGCGCGCTCCGCGGCGCCGCCGGTGAGGTAGACGAGCGGCTTGCCGCGGCGGTCGGGCAGCACCTCGATGTCGCGCCACGCGACGGAGCGGGCGCCAGTGCCGAGGGCTTTCATGACGGCCTCCTTGGCGGCGAAGCGCGCGGCGAGCTCCGGGACGCGACCGCGGCAGAACGCAGCCTCGGCGGGCGTGAAGACGCGGTCGATGAAGCGCTCCGGGTGGCGTGCGAGCACGCTCCGCACGCGATCGATCTCGATCATGTCGACGCCGACGGCGTGGGTGCTCACGAGGCGCGATTCTAGCACGGAGCGCCGCCTATACTCGGCGGCGTGACAGCGCGGATCATCGATGGCAACGCGATTGCGGCGGCGGTGCGTGCGGAGGTGGCGGCCGCGGTCCAGGCGCACGCCGCGCGCGGAGGTCGGCCGCCGCACCTGACGGCGGTGCTGGTGGGCGACGACCCGGCGTCGGCGACCTACGTGCGCAACAAGGCGGCAGCCTGCGCCGAGGTCGGCATGTCGACGGACACCGTGCGGCTGCCCGCCGACGCCTCGCAGGCGCAGGTGCTGGCCGAGGTGGCACGGCTGAACGCCGACGCGGGCGTCTCCGGCATCCTCGTGCAGACGCCGCTGCCGCCGCAGGTGGACGAGCTGGTCGTGATGTGCGCGCTCGACCCCGCGAAGGACGTCGATGGGCTGCACCCGCAGAGCCTCGGCCGGCTCGTGCAGGGGGCGCCAGGGCTGGTGCCGTGCACGCCGGCGGCGGTGCAGCAGCTGCTGTTGCGCTCGGGCATCGACCCGGCGGGGGCGCGCGTGGTGATCGTCGGGCGGTCGATGCTGGTCGGGAAGCCGCTCGCGCTGCTGCTGGCGAACAAGGCGGCGGGCGGCAACGCGACGGTGACGATCGCGCACACCGCCACGCGGGACCTGGGCGCGGTGACGCGGGAGGCGGAGATCCTGGTGGCGGCGGTGGGCCGGCCGGGCACGATCACGGCGGCGATGGTGCGGCCGGGCGCGACGGTGATCGACGTGGGCATCAACCGCGTGGCGGCGCCCGAGCGCAAGAGCGGCTTTCGGCTCGTCGGCGACGTGGACTACGACGCCGTGGCCGCGGTGGCCGGGGCGATCACGCCGGTGCCGGGCGGGGTGGGCCCGATGACGGTCGCGATGCTGCTCGCCAACACGCTGCGCGCGGAGCAGGACGCGGGGGGCGCGCGCGTGCGAACATAGCGCGTGATGGACGAGCTCCAACAACGCATCGCGGAACTGCTCGCGCGGGTGCGGGACGTTCAGGTGCGACTTTGACCTCCCTACGCGGGAGCGGGAGCTAGCACAGCTCCGCATTCAGACCGCCGACCCCGACCTGTGGAACGACCAGCGGCGCGCGCAGAAGCTGCTGCGCGAGGCGTCGCGCATCGAATCGCTGGTCACGACGTGGCACGGGCTCGAACGCGGGCTCGAGGAGGCGCAGGAGCTCGCGGCGCTGGGCGCCGAGGCGAGCGAGGCGGAGCGCGCGGGGCTGCAGGCGGACCTCGAACGCGAGCTGGCGGAGGCGACGGCGACGTTCGCCGGGCTCGAGCTCGCACTCACGCTCGGCGGTCCGTACGACGACCACAACGCGGTGCTGGACGTGCACGCGGGCGCAGGTGGCACCGAGGCGCAGGACTGGGCGGAGATGCTGCTGCGCATGTACCTGCGCTGGGCAGAGCAACGGGGCTTGAGCGCCGAGATCCTGTCGATCAGCAGCGGCGAGGAGGCGGGCATCAAGTCGGTCAGCATCCGCATCGCCGGGGAGAACGCGTACGGGCTGCTGCGGTCGGAGCGCGGGGTGCACCGGCTGGTGCGCATCTCGCCGTTCGACGCGGCGCACGGCCGGCACACAAGCTTCGCGCTGGTGGAGGTGGTGCCGGAGATCGTGCAGGACGAGGCGGAGATCGAGATCCGGCCGGAGGAACTGCGCATCGATACGTTCCGCGCGAGCGGGCACGGCGGGCAGAACGTGCAGAAGAACGACACGGCGGTGCGCATCACGCACCTCGCGTCCGGGATCGTGGTGACGTGCCAGAACGAGCGCTCGCAGTCGCGCAACCGCGAGGTGGCGATGCAGGTGCTGATCTCGCGGCTGCTCGAGAAGGAGCTGGAGCGGCAGGAGGCGGAGCGGCTGGCCCTCAAGGGCGTGCACGTCGAGGCGGGCTGGGGGAACCAGATCCGATCGTACGTGCTCCATCCGTACAGAATGGTGAAGGACGTGCGCACCGGCCTGGAGAGCAGCGACCCGACCGCAGTGCTGGACGGACGGCTGGACGACTTCATGAGCGCGTATCTGCGGCACCAGGTGGGGCCCGGCGCGACGGAGGGGATGGCAGGCTGATGCCTCGAACGTGGGCTGGGAGCGGCGGCGCGCTGGCCGTCGTCGCGCTGGTCGTGGTCGCGGCAAGCGTGGCGCTGGCGCTGGTGGCGGCGCCGCCCCGCGTGGGGCAGGCGCAGGCGCAGGCGGGGGCGCAGGCGCCGCAGGTGACGCAGTCGGCGGTGACCTCGAAGGACCCGAGCGCGATCACGTTCTCGCTGCGCGTGGCGGCGCCGGGCGGGGTGAAGAGCGCGAAGCTCGACTACCAGGTGAAGAACCCGGACGGCGCGGTGGGCGGCAGCGGCGCGGCGCAGGTGTCCCCCGGCGCCGAGGTGGACCTGAGCTTCACGCTGACCACGCGCGACAACACGCGCTACATCCCGGTGGGCTCGCAGTTCGGCTACCGCTGGGAGATCGAGACGAACGACGGCGCGAAGACGACCACGCCGGAGGCGACGTACCTGTTCCTCGATGGGCGCTACCAGTGGCGGAGCCAGAGCGACGCGAACGTGTCGGTGTACTGGTACGGCAACAACGAGACGGCGGCCCAGGCGGCGCTGCAGGCGACGCGCACGGCACTCGAGGCGACGAGCAAGCTGCTCGAGGCGCAGGTGGACTATCCAGTGCGCGTGCTCGTGTGGCGCTCGGAGGAGGACGGGAAGCTCGCGATGCGGCAGCAGAGCGCGAGCTTCGACGCGCAGGTGCGCACGGGCGGGCAGCGCGTGGCGCCGGACGTGCTGTTCGTGTTCGACAACGTGCCGGACGTGGTGCGGCACGAGGCGGCGCACATCGTGACGCACATCGCTGGCGACGGGCCGTTCATCGGGCTGCCGTCGTGGCTGGACGAGGGCACCGCGGTGTACATGCAGCAGGATCCGGGGCCGGGCTACCGAGCGGGGCTGGGCGCGGCGATCCTGGCCGACCGCACGCAATCGCTGCGCTCGATGCAGTCTGCGGCGTCACGGCCGGGCGAGGTCGACGTGTTCTACGGGCAGTCGTGGTCGACGGTGAAGTACCTCATCGACGAGTACGGGCAGCCGAAGTTCGCGCAGCTGTTCCGCACGATCAACGGCGGCGCGCGGCCGGACGACGCGCTGCGCACGGTGTACGGGCTGGACCAGGACGCGTTGTACAACGCGTGGCGGCAGAAGAACGGGCTGGCGCCCGTGGCCGCGAGCGGACCGAGCGGCGGGAGCGGCCAGGCGGCGGCGGAGGGCACGCGCGCGCCGCTGAGCATCCCCACATCGAGCGCCGGCAACCAGTCGGGGCAGTCCGGCGAGAGCGGGCAGAGCGGCCAGACGGGCGAGCAGGGGCAGGCGGCGGGCGACGAATCGAGCGGCTCGAACGCGACGGGCGCGGTGCTGATGCTGGTGGCGACACTCGGGCTCGCGGGCCTGCTGGGCGCGGGCGGGTTCTGGATGTACCGCGGACGCGGGCGCGCGGGCAGCTAGTCGCGCGGGAGGTAGAGGCCGCTCGGGCGGGGCTCGAAGCCGGTCGGTCCGCGACGGGCAGGCGATTCGTCGGGGTCGAGGGCGGCGGGGTCGAGCGCGGCGAGCTCGGCGAGCTCCGCCTCGCTGTGGTACGGCGACGCGAGGATGTGCTCGCGCTCGACGGGCGTGCTGTCGCCGGCGGCGGCGCGCGCGAGCTGCTCGATGAGCTCGCCTTCGTCCCACACGCCGATGAAGCGCTGGCCGGCGGCGGGACGCATGCCGACGTAGGTGATCGGCACCTCGTGCACCGCGCGCCCGGCGGCGAGGCGCGGGAACTCGACGACCTCGATGAAGCGCGGGCGCAGCCGTGGCGTCTCGGTGGCGAGCGCGGCGCACAGGCGCAGCATGTGCGCGGAGAAGGCGTCGTACGGCGCGCCGAGCACCTCCAGCGCGACGCTGTCGGCGGGCGCGTCGTCGAGCGCGCGCAGGCGCTCGCGGTCGGCGTCGGCGATCGGGGTGTTGCCAGAGCTGAGCATGACGAGCGCGTCCACCATCGCGCCGAAGAGCAGGCCGGACCACAGGCCGTGCACGCGCAGCTCGCGGCCGGCGCGGCCGCGCAGCACGGTGAGCGGGAGCAGCTCGACGCCGGCCTGCTGCGCGCGCGCGGCGTGGCGATCGACGTCGTACAGCGTGAGCGAGAGGTTGGCGTGCAGGCCCGCGAGCTGGCGCGCGGCGGCCAGGACGTCGGGGCAGTGCACGCACGGGTCGCGGTCGGTGCGCACGAGGGCGGACTCGGCCTGTGTCCACACGTCGATGGCGACGGGGCCGGTGAGCGCGCTCGCGAAGTGCGCAGCGACGGCCTGCAGCTCGTCGCGGCCGATCGGCGGGTTGGTCATCGGGCGCCTCCTTGTGGGTCTCGCCGAGGGGGGCGGAGCGTGCGCAGGCCGAGCCAGAGGCGCTGCGCGGCGGTGAGCGGCGCGAGCGCGGCGAGCAACCACAGTGCGGGCGTGAGCGCGCCGATCAGCAACGCGACGCCGAGCACGACCACGCGCTCGGCGCGGGTGAAGAGGCCATCGGTGAGCTTCTCGCCGAGCCCCTCGAC
>CAMDBZ010000002.1 GCA_945889565.1 Thermoflexus hugenholtzii JAD2
TCGTGGCCGACCGGTGGGGAGGGGTGGACACCCCTCCGGGGTGGGGGCCCCGCCCGCCCGCCCTTGTGCGGGGGCTGCGCCCCCGCGCCCCCGGTTGCGGAGGCGGAGGGCTGTTGCGCGCGGCTCGGGGGCCGCGCGCTCGCGCTGCCGGTTCGGGGGCGGCGGGCGATGCGAAACGCGGGGCTGCGCCCCTCCGCGTCCAAGGCTCGGCGGGGGGCTGCAGCGTCGATGCAGGCGCGATGGCGCGCTGGTGATGCGTGTCGAGACGCGGTTGGCGAGGCCGCGTGATAGCGCTGCGGCGGTCCGGGAGCCCTCACCCCCGGCCCCCTCTCCCCGCGGGGCGGGGCGAGGGGGAGTTGGAGCGGGGTGCGTGTGTTGGCGTGGGGGCATTAGCGGTGGCCTTGCTGGGCGCGGGTGCGGGCGAGCTCGGTGCGGGTGGCGTCGAGCTCGCGCTGGAGGGTTTCGATCTGCTCGGTGAGGCGGAGGATGACGTCGACGCCGGCGAGGTTGACGCCGAGGTCGGTGACGAGGCGCAGCACCTGGCGCAGGCGCTCGACGTCGCGGGGGGAGTACATGCGTCGGTTGCCGGGGGTGCGGCGGGGGGCGAGCAGGCCCTGGCGCTCGTAGGCGCGCAGGGTCTGCTGGTGCACGCCGACCATGCGCGCGACGACGGAGATGTGGAAGAGCGGCTCGTCGTGGGTGCTGGCTTCAAAGACGCCGTCGAAGCTGTAGCTGGTCATCGGGCGCCGCCAGTCGAGCGGGGCTCGGTGGTGCGGGGCTCGGTCTCGCGCGGTGCGTCGCGGAGCTGGGTGTCGCGGAGCTGGGCGAGGAGGCTGCGCTGCTCCTCGGTGAGCGGGTCGGGGAGCACGAGGCGGACGCGGGCGTGGAGGTCGCCGAAGCGGGCGGCCTGGGCGGCGGCGGCGCCGTGGCGGGGCATGCCCTGGCCGGCGAGGCGGAAGACCTTGCCGCCCTGGGTGCCGGCGGGGATGGTGAGCGCGAGCGAGCGGCCCTTGAGCGTGGGCACGCGCACCTCGCCGCCGAGGGCGGCGTCCGTGACGGGGACGTCGATGTCGACGCGGAGGTCGTCGCCGTCGCGCTCGAAGCGCGGGTGGGGTAGTACGTCGACGACGAGGTAGAGGTCGCCGGGCTGGCCGCCGCCCTGGCCGGGGGCGCCCTTGGCGGCGACGCGGATGCGCGTGCCGGTCTGCACGCCGGGCGGGATGGTGACCTCTATGCGGCGCAGGGGGGCGGCGGAGCCGGTGCCGCGACAGGCGTGGCAAGTGGCGGTGCCGATCTGGCCGGAGCCGCCGCAGATGCTGCAGGTCTCCTCGCCCTCGCGCAGCTCGATGGTGCGGGTGGCGCCGCGGTAGGCCTCTTCGAGGGTGACGCGGGTGCGGTGCTCGACGTCCTGACCGCGGCGACGCCCGGCGGCGCGGCCGAAGAGCGAATCGAAGATCGAGCCGGGGCGGCCGCCCGGTCCCGCGCCGCCGCCGTTGCGCCCGACGAGGTCCGAGAGGTCGCCGAAGTCGAAGGAGAAGGACTGGCCGCCGGGGCCGGCGCTGCCGGGCCCGGCGCCGGCGGTCTGCTGGCGGCGCATCGCCTCGATCTGGTCGGCGTGCTGCCACTGGTCGCCGTAGCGGTCGTACTTGCGGCGGCTGTCGGCGTTAGAGAGCACCTCGAAGGCCTCGTTGACCTGCTTGAAGCGGGCCTCGGCATCGGGGTTGTTGGGGTTCACGTCAGGGTGGTAGCGGCGCGCGAGGCGGCGAAAGGCCTGACGGACGTCCTTCTCGGAGGCGTCGCGCTTCACGCCGAGCAGTGTGTAGTAGTCGTCTGCCATGCGGGCAGTCTAGCAGGCTCGTGGTAGTGCTTCAATAGAGATGAGTCGCGGAGCATAAGAAGTGTTGACAAGACGTCTGCATTATCGCTATCCTGCGTGTGTAGGAGGGGCTGGCCGCAGGGCAGGCACGGCCATCGATGCGGGGTCGCACGACCTGCATCGAGCGGTGCGATGGCACTCGCGGCGGGTTCGCCACGGTGGAAGATGGCGTGCGTGTGGAGCGCCGAGAAGCGGCGCAGAAGGGTGGGATCCGTGGCCGATATGGTGCGCCGGGACCCGTTCGACGGGACGTTCGGGAACCTTCGCCAGCTGATGGACCGGCTGTTCGACGACAGCATGTTCCGTGGCCCGACGCTCGGGCTGGAGGAGGGCACGCTGGCGGTGGACATCTCGGAGAAGGAGGGGAAGCTGGTGGTGCGGGCGTCGCTGCCGGGCTTCAAGAAGGAAGACATCGACGTCCAGGTGAACGATGGTGTGCTCGCCATCAAGGCGGAGCACAGCGAGGAGCGCGAGGTCAAGGACGAGCGCTACTACCGTCGCGAGCGGCGGTTCGGGGCGGTGAGCCGGCGGATCGCGCTGCCGGGCATCGTGCACGACGCGTCGGTGAGCGCGGAGCTGAAGGACGGCGTGCTGACGCTGGCGATCGACGTGCCGGAGCAGGCGCGACCGAAGCAGATCGAGATCAAGACGGCGTAGCGAACGCGACGCAGTGAGTTCGAGGAGCGGCCCCGCGGAAGCGGGGTCGCTTCGTTGTGTGCGGGCGGGATCCGGCCGCTCCTCCGGACGGGGCGAGGAGCTGGAGCGGCAGGAGCGGGTCGGCGTGCTAGGCTCGCGCGCGTGGCGATCTGGCGTCGGCGGCTGGTGGGTGCGCGCGTGGCTGCGCTCGTCGCGGCGTGCGCGCTTGCGAGTGCGTGCGGCGGCGGCGACTCGGATGTGCCGAGCGGGTGGACGGGGTACGAGGGGGACGGGTATCGCGCGGCGACGGCGCCGGGGTGGGAGCTGCTGCGGTTCCCGGCAAGCGAGATCGCGCAGCGCCCCGAGCTCGATGCGAAGGTGGCTGGGCTCGGGACGGCCGCAGCGGAGCTGATGCGGCTGATCGCTGCGTCGGTCCCGCCGGCCGGCGCGGCATCCGCCGTCACCGTGCTGCGCATCGAGACGATCGACATGGTCGTGTTCGGCGAACGGGAGAGTGCGCCGCCGTTCGCACTGGTGGCGACGCCGTGTGAGCTGGCGAATACCGCCGCGCCGACCGGGAGTGCGCCGCCCGCGGGATTCGCGGCTGCGGACTCGATCACTGTGGATGGCGTGCAGGCGACGCAACTCGTGCGCGAGACGGCAGGTGGATTGGCCGTGCTGGTGCAGCGGGCGGTGGGCGGCTGTGTCGATGTAGTGATGTTCGTCGCGGCGGGTCCGGAGCGGGTGGCGGAGTTCCAGCGGTTCCTGGGGACGATGCGGTTCGACGAGCGGTGAGGAACCCTCACCCCCCGGCCCCCTCGCCCCGCCCTGCGGGGCGAGGGGGAGCGAGGCGAAGGCGGCAGTGGGAGGTCGGGCGGTGGTGGATGCGCGGCTGGCGGAGTTGATCGGGGCGGAGGGGATCGCGTTCTGGCGGACGCTGGGGGTGACGGTGGTGGAGGCGGAGCCGGGGCGCGCGGTGCTGGCGCTGGCGATGCAGCCGGCGCTGGGGACGTTGCGCGCAGAGGTGATGCACGGCGGGGCGATCGCGACGCTTGTCGACGCGGCGGCGGGGAGCGCGATTCGCACGACGCGCGCGGCGGACGAAGCGCCGTGGCGGGGGATGGCGACGACGGACCTCAATGTCAGTTACCTCGATGCGGCGACCTCGGACGTGACGGCGGAGGGTCGTGTGCTGCGTGTGGGGCGGGCGATCGCGTTCGTGCAGGTGGATGTGCGGCGCGCGGATGGGACGCTGGTGGCGGTGGGGCGCGTGACGGCGACGATCGTGCGCGCGTCGTAGCGCGTTGTTGAAGCTGTGCCCGATCGGGTTCGCTGAGAAGCGCCTCGAGCAGTTTGTGCGGTTGCTGCACGGGGCGGGCGTGCAGTTGCTGGTCGATGTGCGGTTGCGGCCGAGCTCGCAGTTGTCGGCGTATGCGTAGGGCTGAACGTGCTGTCGGGCGGCAACCTGCAGGCGCATTACGAGTAGCCGCATCAGGAACGCGCGCGCGACGGGCCAGTGTGATTGCAGAAGGGGGCAGCGCCGCTGCCCCCTTCGTGCTGTGTGTGTTGCGTTGGCTGGCGCCGGCTACGGGTCGGTGGCGTAGGCGCGAGCGTCGATGACGTTGGGGGGCGGGGGGGCGGCGAGGGTGGCGTGGTGGTCGGCGCGGAGGCGGGAGAGCAGGGCGAGCGCTTTGCGGGTGTCGGAGGCGACGCGCGCGGGCTCGCCGGTGCGGAAGCGGTACTTGGAGCACCAGTAGGTGAAGGCCTGCCAGTCGTCCTGGCGGACGCGTTCGCCGAGCGGGCAGCCGGTCTCGGTGCGGAAAAGCTGGAGCAGCTCGCCGAGGGGGTGGCCATAGATGCGCTCGTAGGCGAGCACGTCTGGCGGCTCGCCGAGCGGGCCGTCGATGGGGCGCGCCTTGTGGAGTTCGAGCTCGGCGGTGAGCAGGAGCGCTTCTTCGACGACGACGCCGTACTGGAAGTTGAGGTGGGCGCGGTGCTTGGCGGGGCCGATGGCGCGGGCGAAGGCGTCTTCGTCTGAGCCGTCGGGGGGTTCGCCGTGGAAGAGCAGTCGCTCGGCCTCGGCGGGCGGCACGCGTTTGTCGGCGGCGGCGAGCAGGCGGGCGGCGAGGCGGAGCCAGTCGAAGGCTTCGCCGGCGAGCAGGTAGCGGTAGGTGACGCCGTCGACGGCTTCGTCGGCGGCGGTCCAGCGGGCGATCACGGCGAGCAGCGTGGGGTACCAGGGCGCGCCGCTGTCGAGCGCATCGAGGAAGCAGGCGACGCCGGCGGCGGGATCGAGCGCGCTTGCGTCCCAGTCAGGCCCGGACGCCGGGGGCGCGTCGTGCGCCGCAGCATTGTCGCCGCGCTTCGGTCGGGGTGGATGGGTGGCGGCGGCGCGACGTGGCATGGTGCGGGCGGGCTTAGGCGTTGAGGCCGTGGCAGCGCTTGTACTTCTGCCCGGAGCCACAGGGACACGGTTCGTTGCGGCCGACCTTGCGCACGGTGTGTGCGGGGGCGGCGCGGGTGGCGGTGGCGGTGGCGTTGCCGCCGGTGAGGGTGGTGGGGCTGGGGGTGTCGGTGGGGCCGATCTCTTGCAGACGGGTGGGGCGGGGCGCCGGGGCGGGCGTCTGGCCGGGGACGATGCGGGCGTGGAAGATCTGGCGCGCGACGGTGCTGCGGATGTTTTCCAGCAGCTGCAGCCACATATCGTGGGCTTCGCGCTTGTAGGCGACGAGTGGGTCCGTGCTGCCGTAGGCGCGCAGGCCGATGCCCTGGCGCATCTCGTCGACGGCGGTGAGGTGGAGCACCCACAGCTGGTCGATGGTGCGCAGCACGACGACGCGCTCGATGAGGCGCTGGGCGTCGGCGCCGTGCTCCGCTTCGAGCTCGGCGTAGCGGCGCTCGGCGAGGTCGAGCGCTTGCTTGACGACGTCTTCGAGCGGTCGCCTGTCGAGGTCGTCGGCGAGGCGGATCGCATCGTCGAGGGGAAGGATGGCTTCGAGCGCGGCGAGGCAGCCGTCGACGTCGCGGGGCGCGGCGCCGAGGTGCGCGTCGATGGTGTGTTCGATCTCTTCATCGATCATCGTCTGCACGGTGTCCTGCAGCGATTCGCCGGCGAGCACGCGATCGCGTTCGGCGTAGATCACGTCGCGGTGGGTGTTCATGACGTCGTCGTACTCGACGACGTGCTTGCGGATGTCGAAGTTGTATGCCTCGACTTTTTGCTGGGCGGTCTCGATGGCGCGGGTGACCATGCGCGACTCGAGGGGCTGGTCGTCCTCCATGCCGAGCTTGGTCATGAGGCCAGGGAGCCAGTCCGGGGCGAAGCGGCGCATGATCTCGTCTTCGAAGGAGACGAAGAAGCGGGAGGAGCCGGGGTCGCCCTGGCGGCCGGAACGGCCGCGGAGCTGGTTGTCGATGCGGCGTGACTCGTGGCGCTCGGTGCCGATGATGTGCAGGCCGCCGATGTCGGCGACGCCGGGGCCGAGCTTGATGTCGGTGCCGCGGCCGGCCATGTTCGTGGCGATCGTGACGGCGCCGTGCTGGCCGGCGCGGGAGATGATGATCGCTTCGCGCGCGTGCTGCTTGGCGTTGAGCACTTCGTGTTCGACGCCGCGGCGGCGCAGCAGGTCCGACAGGTGCTCGGACATCTCGATGGCGACGGTGCCGACGAGCACGGGGCGGCCGAGCGCGTGCTTCTCCACGACGTCGTCGATGACGGCGCGGTACTTGGCGTCCTGCGTGCCGTAGACGAGGTCGGGGGAGTCTTCGCGGATCATCGGGCGGTGCGTGGGGATCGTCAGCACTTCGAGCTTGTAGATCTCGGCGAGCTCTTCGGCCTCGGTGGCGGCGGTGCCGGTCATGCCGGCGAGCTTGTCGTACATGCGGAAGAAGTTTTGCAGGGTGATGGTGGCGTAGGTGACGGACTCCTGCTGGATCTTCAGGCCTTCTTTGGCCTCGACGGCCTGGTGCAGGCCGTCGGACCAGCGGCGGCCTTCCATGAGGCGGCCGGTGAAGTCATCGACGATCACGATCTCGCCGTCTTTGACGACGTAGTCGCGGTCGCGCTGGTAGATGATCTGCGCTTTGAGGGCGGCTTCCATGTAGCGGGTGAGGCGGAAGTTTTCGACGGCGTAGATGTTGTCGACGCGCAGGCCGCGCTCGAGCGCGTCGACGCCGGCCTCCGTGAGGTGGACGGAGCGCGTGCGTTCTTCGACGACGTAGTGCACGTCGCGCTCAAGGGACGGGACGAGCTTGGCGAAGCGGGGGTAGATCGACAGGTCTTCTTGCTGCGGGCCGGAGATGATCAGCGGGGTGCGCGCCTCGTCGATGAGCACGCTGTCGGCTTCGTCGACGATGGCGTAGTGGCGGGTGCGCTGCACTTTTTCTTCGGGGGTCTGCGCCATGTTGTCGCGCAGGTAGTCGAAGCCGTACTCGTTGTTGGTGCCGTAGGTGATGTCGCTGGCGTAGGCCTCGCGGCGGGGGACGGGGAGCAGGTGCTCGTGGCCGCTCTCCTCGGAGACGCGCTCGGGGGTGTAGACGTAGGCCTGGTCGTGCTGGAGCACGCCGATGCGCAGGCCAAGCGAGTGTAGCGCGGGGCCGTACCACTGTGGGTCGCGGCGGGCGAGGTAGTCGTTGACGGTGATCAGGTGCGCGCCCTGACCGGCGAGCGCGTTGAGGTAGAGCGCGAGTGTGGCGACGAGGGTCTTGCCTTCGCCGGTCTTCATCTCAGTGATGGCGCCGCGGTGGAGGGCGATGGCGCCGAGTACCTGCACGTCGAAGGCGCGTTCGCCGGTGGCGCGGGCGATGCCTTCGCGGGCGACGGCGAGCGCTTCGGGGAGCACATCGTCGAGCGACGCGCCGTCGGCGACGCGCGCGCGGAGCTCTGCGGTGAGCGCGCGCAGCTCGTCGTCGGAGCGCGCGGCCATGGCGTCGGCATGATCGTTCACGCGCGCGACGAGGGGCCAGTACTGCTTGAGGGCGCGCTCGTTGGAGTCGCCGGCGAACCTGCGGAGGACGTTCAGCATGGGACCCTCACCCCCCGGCTCGGGAGGCCGGGGATCACCTCCACCCCGGGGGCTGCGCTGTTCGTAGAGTGCATCACTCCAGTGTATTCACTGTCAGCGTGTCACTGGAACAGCTCGCCGACGGAGCCGCCGGAGTGGATGCGGTGGATGGCGTCGCCGATGAGCGGGGCGATGGAGAGCGTGCGGGTGGGCACGCGCTGGAAGGGGCGGCGCAGGGGGACGGTGTCGGTGAAGACGAGCTCGGCGATGTCGGGGGTGTCGAGCAGGTCGTAGGCGCGGTCGGCGAAGAGCGGGTGGATGCAGGCGACGTGGACGGAGCGCGCGCCGCGCTGCTGGAGTAGGCGGAGGGAGGAGGCGACGGTGCCGCCGGTGAGGATCTCGTCGTCGACGATGATGCAGTCGCGGCCGGAGACGTCGCCGATGAGGGTGAGCGCCTCGGAGCGCTCGCTGTTGTCGGTGCGGCGCTTGTCGACGATGGCGAGGTCGCAGTCGAGGCGGGAGGCGACGTTGCGCGCCCCCTTGGCACCGCCGACATCGGTGGCGACGACGGTGGGGGCGGCCAGGTTGAGGGAGCGGAAGTAGTTGGAGAGCAGCGGGTAGGCGGTGAGCTCGTCCAGGGGGATGTTGAAGAAGCCCTGGATCTGGCCGGCGTGGAGATCGACGGTGAGCACGCGGGTGGCGCCGGCGACCTCGATGAAGTTGGCGAGCAGGCGGGCGGTGATGGGGACGCGGGGCTGGTCTTTCTTGTCGGAGCGGCCGTAGGCGTAGTAGGGGATGACGGCGGTGATGCGGCCGGCGGAGGCGCGCTTGGCGGCGTCGATCATGATCAGCAGCTCCATGAGCCGCGTGTTGACGGGTGGGACGATGGGCTGGATCAGGAAGACGTCGCGCTCGCGGATGTTGTCGAGGAAGCGGACGAAGGTGTTTTCGTTGGAGAACTCGAAGACTTCGCAGTTGCCGAGGGGCATCTCGAGGTGGCGCGAGACGTCCTCGGCGAAGGAGCGGTGGGCGTTGCCGGTGAAGATCGCGAGTTCGCTGACCACGCCGCGCGCCTGCCCCTCGGTTGGCGCCGCGAGCGGCGCGGCCCCGTACGTGCTGGATGTTTGATGGTAGCACGGGGGTTGGTGAGGGGCTTTGTGTTACTCGCCGGACGGGCGGCCGGCGGCGATCCGTGCGGCGACGGCCGCGGGCGCGCTACCGCCCGCCGCTACGCACGCCACAACCCGGCGGTTGGGGAGCCGCGTCCCTGCTCTGGGGTCGACCGCCCGCGGCACAGCCCTGGACCGCGATCAGCCGTTCGAGCGTACCTACCTGAGCGGCGCCAGCGTACAGCTTCGCGACGATGCGCCACGCGCCCGGCGATCCGGGGGTGAACCGGAACACGACCGGCGACTGGGGAGTCAGCGTGCCGGAGTAGGCGACGGCCCCGCGAGCATCGGTGACCGTGATCGCCACGGCGTTCACGCCCGCGGGAGCGACGATGGCCACGCCGACGGCGTTGCCGGCGGTGGCCGCGCTGGACGTGCCGACGAGCTCGCCGTCCTCATACGCGTTGATGCCGGGCGCGAGGGCTGTCGTTCCGGTTGTGCTGGTTCCGGTGACGGTTTCCTGGGCGTCGCTCATGCCGTCTCCGTCGGTGTCGGCGGTGTCGCAGGCGTCGCCGATGCCGTTGGCGTTCGCGTCGGCCTGGTTGGCGTTGCGGACGAAGTCGCAGTTGTCGGTGACGTTCGGCAGCCCGTCGCCGTCCTCGTCGCGATCGGGGTCGCAGAGGTCGCCGATGCCGTCGGTGTCGGCGTCGAACTGGCCGGGGTTGAAGTCGTACACGCAGTTGTCGAGGTAGTTCTCCACGCCGTCGCTGTCGGTGTCGTCGCGCTCGCACGCGTCGCCGATGCCGTCGTGGTCTGCGTCCGTCTGCGCGAGGTTGGCGCGTGACGGGCAGTTGTCGAGGTGGTCAAGCACGGTGTCGCCGTCGCTGTCGTCGTTCAAGTCGCAGGCGTCGCCCTCGCCGTCGGAGTTGGCGTCGCGTTGCTCCGGGTTCGCGGCGCCGGGACAGTTGTCGTCTTCATCGGAATGGCTGTCGCCGTCGCTGTCGGGCGGATCGCAGGCGTCGCCGAGGCGGTCCGGGATGAGGTCGCTGTCGAGCTGGTCCGGGTTGGCGATGAGCGGGCAGTTATCGGACGTGTTGGGCACGCCGTCGCCGTCGAGGTCGGTCTCGCAGGCGTTGCCGACGCCGTTGCCGTTGTCGTCGTCCTGCGTGGGGTTGAAGACCGTGGGGCAGTTGTCCGCGGCGTCGCCGACGCCATCGTTGTCGCGATCGAACGGGTACGCATCGCACGCGTCGCCCTGCGGGTCGGCGTCGGAGTTCACCTGGCTGGGGTTGAAGTGATCGGGGCAGTTGTCGGCGGCGTTGACGACGCCGTCGCTGTCGCGATCGTTCGGGTCGACGTCGCACGGGTCGCCCTTGCCGTTGCCGTTGGTATCCGTCTGGGTGGGGTTGGGGGTGTCGGGGCAGTTGTCGCTGCTGTCGAGCACGCCGTCGCCGTCGCGGTCGCCAATCACGCGGATGGGGATATCGATGGTGCGAATCGAGGTCGTCCCGTTCGCGAGCGCCAGATAGTAGTCGAGTGACACGATGTAGTCACCAGCACGGAGCCCCGGCCCCTGGCAGGCGAAGTGCTGGAACACCCAGCCGAGCGCGAGTGAGGGCCCCGTGATGTCGATGTCGACGCCGAAGCCCCCGAAGCCCAGGTCGCGACTGGCGACGCACAGACCTGGCGTCGATGAGCTGCGGTCGGTGTTGATGCGAAGCAAGCGCGGGGCCTCGGCGCCGGGGACGAACCCCTCGCTAACGGTCCCGGCGACGTCTGCCTGGAAGCGCATGAGCTGCCCTACCAGGAACTCCGACCCGCTCGCTGGCGTCACGGTGAACGTCGCGGCTCGCGCGGGTGCGGGGCGCGGGGCGATGAGCGAGAGGGCGACGGCGAGCGCAAGGGCGACGGCGACGAGGCCGGCGCGTGGGACACGGCGTCGCATCGATGGCGACGAGGGCAGGGATCGGGCGGCGTGCTTCATTGGGTGCGCTCCCGTTCGCCCGCGGGTGGCGGGGCAAGGATGGGACCATAACACTCTGGCAGTGGATCGCGCGGCCGGGGGCGCTCGTCGGACGAATCGTCGATGTTGCGTTAACGGTTGGCGCTGCGCGGGCTTCGGTGCTCAGCGCCAACCTGGGCGGTTCGTGTTGTCCGTGCCCCAGCGGTAGAGCTCGCCGCAGCCGCGGAACGCGGCGGTGCCGGCGGTGAGTTCGCAGGCATCGCGCATGTCGGGGATGCCGTCGCCGTCCGCGGTGCGTCCGCCCCGCCCCGAGTGCTCGGTCACAGTGCGCCATCGCGGCGCAGCGGTGGTGCGCTGTGACCTGATTCTGCGCCGCTTGTAGGTCGACTCGCTTACTGGGTGCAGACCACGTTCGCGACGGCAGAGGAGAGGAGCTCGATCTCGATAACGGGGAGCCTGCGACTGGCCTTCTCGTCGTCGTCGTCGCGGTCGTCCCCGTCGTCCTCGTCCCCGTCGTCGTGGTCGGCTGCCTCGTGGACGGCGGCGGGGGGCGGCAGCACGGCGGTGACCCGGAAGGCAGTGATGCCCAGGGTGGCGCCATTGAGGCGGGCCTGGTTGGCGCCGGTCACGCTGATGTCCCTGTCGTAGACCACCGCGCAGACGGTCTTGCCGATGAGCGCGCTGATCTCCGGGGTACGGAGCGGGGCGACGCCGTTGACCTTCTCGAGGTTGTTCTTGCTCTTGGCGGGGCCCAGGTTATTGATGAATTGCTGCCTGGTGGTGACCACGCCGTTCTGGGCGCTCACCAGCGACGGGGGCAGCGTGAACAGCCCTTCGTCGCCAACCTTGCCCGTGGGCAGGCCCAGCTTGAGCGGGGTGATGACAGCGCCGCTGAATGGGGCGGCCGTCGCGGTGCCGCGGGTGAACAGCAGGCCGCGGACGCCGGGGTTCGCGAGCTGGTCGTTGACACAGCGGGCGGACCTGCCGGGGCCGGAGGCCGGTCCGCCGCAAAAGGTGGGACTGGAGGAGATCGCCTGGATGGTCGAGGTGCGGTCGTCGATGCTGTCCTCGTCGATGACGAGGAACGTGGTATCACCGACAGGGATGGTGGTGGGCTGCCCGATCGGGGCGGAGCTGAAGCGGATGTTGTCGATGAAGGCCGCGCTGTCGATGATCGAATCGCCCATGTCGAACACCGAGAAGATCAGTGTCAGCGTCGTCGCACCGCTGGGCACGGGAGCCAGCGTGGCGAACCTGGTTGTCGCACCATCGTAGGTGGTCCCGAGGGCGTTCGCGGCGGTCATTGCGAGCGCGCCGGTGGCGCCGATTGTGACCACGCTGTTATTCGCATCGAACGCTACGTTGTTCGGCGCGGTGATCGTATTGCCATTGATCGTGATGTTGGAGGCGCCGACCTCGATGAGGAAGGCGTCGTTGAAGAAGCTGCCTACCGATTCCTCCGGGAACTCTTCAGAAAGGAACTTCCAGTCCACGATCCAGGACTGGGCGCCCGCGGGCACGTTGAGGACAAGCGTCACCTGGACCAGGTCGTTACGTTGGGACGTGTTCAGGTTCGCGAGCACGCACGTGCTCCCGCTGGTGATGTTCGGGGTCAGTGCCAGCGATGTGCACCCGGAGCTCATCACGAAGTAGCTGGCGCCCTGAGTAGGGAAGCCGGATGCGGCCGCGCGGAAGACATCGAAGCCGTTGTGGTCGCTCGCGCCGAAGGACAGCGATGCGACTGCTCCCGGGGCGAGGCCCAACGAGTCGATGACCTCCGTGTTGGTGACGTGGCTGTTCGACGGGTCGGCGCGGTACGCGCCAGGCGGGGTGTCGCCCGTGCGCTGCGGATCCTCGGCGACGGCGGACGGCACGCCCCAGGAAAGCGCGACGGCGAGCATGCCGAGCGCTATCGCAGACCGAATGAGCGAGGATCGCGGCGTCCGCCGAGCGGGCAGCGCTTCTGCTGCAGACTCACGTTTGATGATCGTCTCCTTCGCCGAGAACTCGGACCCTGCCGATGACCGGTGACGAGAGCGTGCGGCCGCGAGGTTCGCCGCGGAGGCAGCACGCGCGCGGCTCTCCCCCGAATGATGCGCGGCTCTTGATGAGCGAATGTGGACGGTCCGAGGGAGTCGACTCTGGCACGCTGCGGCGTGCTCAACGTCGCATGATCGCGAATCAAGCGGCGACTGGTCTCGCGTGCGGGCACGCACTCGACTGCCTGCCGCTGCCGGCGAGCTCGCGCGGGCGGCGCCGTCACCGGCCGGATGCCGACTCGTTACAATGGGCGGGCGACGGGGGGTTGGGGATGGATTTCGAGTTTTCGGCGGGGGAGGAGCGGCTGCGCGCGGAGGTGCGCGCGCTGCTGGCGCGCGAGCTGCCGGCGGACTGGTCGACGCGCAGCTTGCTGGCGGCTCCGGACGCGGAGGAGCGTGCGGAGCTGGCGAAGCGGGTGTCGAAGCAGCTGGCGGAGCGGCGCTGGCTGGCGATGGCGTGGCCGAAGGAGCACGGCGGGCTGGCGGCGAGTTACCTCGAGCAGCTGGTGTTCAACGAGGAGTCGGCGTACCTCGACGCGCCGGGCGCGGGTGGCGTGGGCGTGTCGATGGTGGGGCCGTCGCTGATGCTGTACGGCGACGCGGAGCAGCGGCGGCTGTACCTGCCGCGCATCGCGAACGCGGACGACGTGTGGTGCGCGCTGTATTCGGAGCCGCTGGCGGGTTCGGATCTGGCGTCGATCCAGACGCGCGCGGTGCGCGACGGCGACGAGTATGTGATCTCGGGGACGAAGCTGTGGGTGGCGGGGGCGCGGCAGGCGAACCTCGGCTGGCTGGCGGCGCGGACGGACCCGCACGCGCCGAAGCATCGGGGTATTTCGACGTTCGTGCTGCCGATGGACAGTCCGGGCATCTCTGTGCGGCCGATTGAGAGCCTGGCGGGCGATGCGTACCTGACTGAGGTGCAGCTGGACAAGGTGCGGGTGCCGGCGGCGAACCTGGTGGGGACGGAGCATCGCGGCTGGTATCAGGTGGCGACGTCGCTGGATTTCGAGCGGTCGAGCATCGGGGCGTTCGCGGGCGGGCGGCGCAACATCGAGCGTCTGGTGGGGCTGGCGCGGGAGGACGCGCGCGTGGTGCAGCAGCACCCGGGCGTGCGCTACGCGCTGGCGGACCGCTGGATCGAGCTGCAGGTGGGGCAGAGCCTGGCGTATCGCATTCCGTTCCTGCAGACGCAGGGGATCACGCCGAACCATGAGGCGTCGGTGTCGAAGCTGTACGGGTCGGAGCTGACACAGCGCATCGCGCAGACGGGGCTGCAGATGCTGGGGCAATCGGGGCTGCTGGCGCCGGGGTCGAGCCTGGCGCCGTTCGGCGGTGGGTTGGCGCGGCAATACCTGGAGTCGGTGGGCGCGACGATCGGGGGCGGGACGTCGGAGGTGCTGCGCAACGCAGTGGCGCAGCGAGGGCTGGGGTTGCCGCGGTAGGCATGTCGTCTTGACGAGCGACCTACCGCAATCAGCTGCTCCGCCAGCCCTCGCACCGGTCGTGCCAGGCGTTCGTGCCACGTTCCCGCTCGCCGCTCTCGCGTGGCTGCGCTGCAACGCCGACGCGGGCGAGCTGCGCTTCGGCGACGGCTCGCCGACTGCACCAACCCGTGTCGCCGACGGCCTCGTCCACTGCGCCACCTGCGACGCCGCATACCCCATCGAGGCCGGCATCCTCCGCTTGCTCCCAGGCCTGCACGTGCTCGACGCCGAGAGCGCGCACGAAGCCGCCCAGCGTGATCGCGAAGCCGCCGAGTTCGACCGCGTCACCGGCGAACAGCAGGGCCTCCTCAACGCCCTCGAGGTTCCCGCGCACCTCGATGCGCTCCGCCTCTTCCCGGGGTGCACCACGCTCGAGCTCGGCGCGAGCAGCGGGCGGCTCACGCTGGAGCTCGCCGCCCGCGGCTCGCGCGTGCTCGCCGTGGACTTCTCGCTCGCCTCCCTTCAGCTGCTCGCCGAGCGGCTCCCCGCCGGCGCGCCGATCGCGCTGGTGCATGCCGACCTCACCCAGCTCGCCCTGGCCCCGAGCGCGTTCGACCGCGCGCTCGCCACCTGCACGTCCAACATGCCCACCCGCGCGCATCGCCTCTCGATGCTCCGGCTCGCCGCCGACGCCCTGCGCCCCGACGGCCGCTTCGTCTTCTCCGCGTACAATTACACCTGGCTGCACGGCTTGCGTCGCGAGGGCACCGTCGGCCGCTACGGCAACGACATGCATGTGGTGTGGCGCCGCTTCCGCCCCCGTGAGCTCGCGCGCGAGGCCGCGCCCTTCTTCGCGAACGTCGACTACTCCTCGGTCGTCCCCGCGCGCCGCTTCCTGCAGCGCCCACTGCCGACCCACCCCGCACTGCGCGCGCTCGTGCCGCTGTTGCAGCGCGCCGCGCGCGTCACCGGTCGCCTGCCCGGTCTGCGCGGCTTCGGCTGGCTCTGGATGATGACCGTCGACACGCCGCTCCACGAGCCGGCGCCACCCGCGCGCGACGCCGCGCCTTCCGCCTAGCGAGCTCACCGGCGCCGATGCCGTCTCTGACCGCCACGCCGCACGCGCCGCCGCCGTCGCGGCCCCGCGCGCAGGCGTGGGCGCTCAGCCCTCCGCGGCGCCTTCCGGCGCCCGCACGTCGGGCGCCGCTAGCACGCAGATCAGCGCCACCACCACCGCCGATGCCACGCACCACGCGCACACCGCGTCGATCACGAACAGCTCGAGGTACGTCAGGTACGCCGAGTACAGCGCACCGGACAGCGCGAGTGCGAACGTCCACACCGCCAGCGCGCGCGGCGCCCTCCGCCCCCACACACGCCGCCACATGATGCGCAGCCCCAACAGCGCGATCAGCCCGCCGTACAGCCCCAGCCCCAGCGCTGCCACCGGCACAGCGCCCACCGTCGCGTAGTCCGACTCCTGCACGCGCTGGCAATCGCCGATGCCCGTGCAGAACGGCTCCGCCTCACGGTCCAGCGCCACGAACGTGAGGTAGCTCGCGATGCCCAGCCCCACGATCGCCAGCGCGAGCAACAGCTGCAGCCGGCGCGCTCGCAACGCGTTCAGCGCCCCGCCCCCGCCCGCACCGTCGCCACCGCCTGCCGGAACGTCTCCAGCGGCTGCGCACCGCGGATCACGAACCCACCGACGACGAACGACGGCGTCGACTCGATGCCCAGCTGCGCCGCCTCGTCCGTCATCTCCTGCACCACCGCGCGCTTCTCCCGCCCGTCGAGACAGCGATCGAACCGCTCGACGTCGAACGCCGCGCCCTCCACCGCATCGGCGAGCTCCCGTGCATACCGCTTGAGCTTCCCGTGCTCGAACACGCCCGACTGCTCCGCGCCCTGCTTGGTGAATAGCAGATCATGCATCTCCCAGAATCGCCCCTGGTCCAGCGCGCATTCCGCCGCCTCCGCCGCCGATTGGGATTCCGGCCCCAGTACCACGAAGTGCCGGAACTCGATCGCGACCGTCCCCGGATCCACCAGCTCTGCGCGCAACGCCGGCGCGGTATCACTCCAGTAGCGCTTGCAGAACGGACACTGGAAGTCCGCGTACTCGATGATCACCACCGGCGCGTTCGGCGCGCCCTCCACCCGCCCGCTGACCGCCGCCCGCTGCACCGGCACGAACGAACCCTCGTCACCTCCGTCCGGCCGATTCATGACGATCAGCAGCACCGCGACCAGCACCGCCCCACCGAGTGAGCCCGCCACCAGCGGATCGCGTAGCGCTCCCCGCCACCCGCCCCGCCCCTGACGTGAAGCGGGGGCCGTCTGCCGGCCCCCGCGCGATCGCCCACGCCTGCTTGCCACCCGTCACCTCCCACGTTCCTCACTCAACCGTTCGGCACGCCCCCGTGAATCGACGCTACCGCACACCCGGCTCGGGCGAACGATTGCGATTCGTGCGCACGAACGCCTCCAGCTGCGGCGCATCGAAACGATCGAGCGCTAGCAGCCGCCCCCACGACACCGCCATGATCGGCTTCGCATTCTCCGGCCGCGGCGACAGCAACACGTCCTTGTCGAACGTTCGCGCCAGGTCCCGCAGCTCACGCAGCGTTGCTTCGTCGACCTGCTCGGGGTCGTACGACATCCACACCGCCCCGTGCTCCAGCGTGTGGATCGCCGCGCCGTCCGGCACCGGATCGACGTATGTGCCGATGCGCTGCGGCACCCCGAAGTGTGGCCCGCCCGTCGGCGGCTCGCCCGGCAGGATGATCAGCAGCGACGCATCCTCGATGTGCGTCGCCGCGCCGCCGGACTCGCGCTCCTCGCCCAGCAGCGGCTCCGTCGACACCGCTGCGGTGGATTGCGGCCGGTTCGCGATCACCAGCGCCCCGATCAGCACCAGCGCCACCGCCACGGAGCCCAGCGTTAGGAACCCCCCGAACGAATCGATCGTCTCGCGCCAGGCCGGCTTGCTCGCCGCCGCGGCGCCGGCGCCACGCGCGCGCTGCTCCGGCTGCTCCGGCGGGGTCCCCGCCGCACCACCGGGCCGCCGCCGTACTGGCTTCATCCGCTGTCGCGCCACGTCGCCTCCTCGAGAACCCCTACCAGCCTACCCGCGCCGTCCGCACCGCGACAGCGGACGAAGGTCCCGACGCCGCGCCCGCTGCAACACTGCGCGCGCCGCTAGCGCCGAGCATGCGGGCCGGGCGCTCCCCTCGCCCGCGCGGCGGGAGAGGGGCCGGGGGTGAGGGCTCCTGCGGCCGCAACAACACTGCTACCCCACCTCCGCCAGGCCCTGCTCCAGCCCGGCGACGCGCGCCCGCGCCGTCGCCAGGCGCTCCTCCTCTTTCGCCACCACCGCCGCCGGCGCGCGCCCGCGGAACTGCGCGTCGCCGAGCTTTGCCTCCAGTCGCGCGACCTCGCCCACGGCCTCGTCGCGCTGCTTCGCGAGCCGCGCGCGTTCGGCAGCGATGTCGAACAAGCCCGCCATCGGCAGCACCACGCGCCCGACCGGCAGCACCGCGGTCACCACGCCCTCGCTCGGCGCCTCCTCCGCACGCTCGACGATGTGCAACGGCCGCACGCGCGCCAGCGCTTCGAGCGCGGCGCTCGATGCGCGCGCCGCCGCTGTCGCCTCGCCTCCCACCACGTACGCCTCTACCCAGCGCCCCGCTTCCACGCGCTTCTCCGCGCGCACGTTGCGGATCCCGCGCACGAAGTCCTGCACCGCCGCGTACTCGCGTTCCGCCGCGTCGTCGTAGCGCGCCGGCTCTGCGTGCGGGAACGCCGCCACGATCAGCGCCGGCGCGCCCGCCGCATCCGGCCGCAGCAGCACCAGCCGTTGCCAGATCGCCTCCGTCACGAACGGCATGCACGGATGCAGCGCGCGCAACACGCGATCGAGCACGTGCACCAGCACCGGCAGCGGCGAGCGATCGCCCGCGCGCACCCGCACCTTCGCCAGCTCGATGTACCAGTCCGCGAACTCCTCCCAGAAGAAGTCGCGCAGTTGCCGCACTGCCTCGCTCAACTCGAACCGCTCGAGCAGCTCCTCCACCGTCGCCAGCACGCGCTCCGTGCGCGACAGGATCCAGCGGTCCTCCAGCGCCACCGCCGCGCCCGGGGCCGGAACGTCGAGCGCATCGCCCGGCTCCACCATCGTGATCACGAAGCGCGACGCGTTCCACAGCTTGTTGGCGAAGTTGCGCCCCGCCTCCAGCCGCTGCTCCGTGATGCGCTGGTCGTTCCCCGGCGACGTCGACGCGATCAGGCAGTAGCGCAGCGCATCCGTCCCGTACGCCGCGATCGACTCGAGCGGATCGACGGTGTTGCCGCGCGACTTCGACATCTTCGATCCGTCGGGCGCGCGCACCAGCCCGTGCAGGTACACCGTCTCGAACGGCGCCACGCCGTCCATGTTGTACAGCGACAGCATCATCATCCGCGCCACCCAGAAGAAGATGATGTCGTACCCGGTCTCCATCACCTGCGTCGGGTAATACCGCTGCAACTCCGGCGTCTGCTCCGGCCACCCGAGCGTCGAGTGCGGCCACAAGCCGGACGAGAACCACGTGTCGAGCGTGTCCTCGTCCTGCCGCAGCGTCGCGCTGCCGCACTGCGCGCACGCGCTCGGATCGTCCACGGCGACCGTCAGCGTGCCGCACGCGTCGCAGTACCACACCGGGATGCGGTGGCCCCACCAGATCTGCCGGCTGATGCACCAGTCGCGGATCGACTCCATCCAGTGGAAGTACGTGCGCTCGAAGCGCTGCGGCACGAACCGTACGCGCCCCTCGCGTACCGCCGCGATCGCCGGCCCCGCCAGCGATTCCGTGCGCACGAACCACTGCTCTGATAACAGCGGCTCGACGATCGTGCCCGACCGCTGGCAGTGTCCGATCGCGTGCGTGTACGGCTCGATGCGCTCGACGAGGCCGCGCGCTGCGAGGTCCGCGACCACGCGCTCACGCGCCGCGAACCGCTCCAGCCCCGCGTACACTCCGGCGGCCTCGGTCATCAGGCCGTCGAACCCGATCACCGTCAGCGTCTCGAGCCCGTGCCGCTGGCCGATCTCGAAGTCCACGGGGTCGTGCCCCGGCGTCACCTTGAGCGCGCCCGATCCGCCCGCCATGCTCACCGCCGCGTCGGCGATCACCGGCACCGCGCGCTCGCCCGTCGGCACGCGCACGCGCCGACCCACCAGCGCCGCGTAGCGCTCGTCGTCGGGATGCACCGCCACCGCGGCGTCCGCGGGAATCGTCTCCGGCCGCGTCGTCGCGATCACGATGTGCTCGCTCGTCGGCTGCTCGCGCTCGTCGAGCAGCGGATAGCGGACGTACCAGAACGACCCCACCTCGTCCGCGTGCTCCACCTCGAGGTCCGACAGCGCCGTCCCGCAGTCGACGCACCAGTTGATCAGCCGCTCGCCGCGATAGACGAGCCCGTCGCGATACAGCCGCACGAACGTCTCGCGCACCGCGCGCTGCGGCACGGCGTCCATCGTGAACAGCTCGCGCTCCCAGTCCGCCGAGGCGCCTAAGCGCCGATGCTGCCGCGAGATCGCGCTGCGCGTGCGCCCCACCCACTGCCACACGCGCTCCAGGAACGCCTCGCGTCCCAGCGCGTGCCGATCGAGCCCCTCGCGCCGCAGCTCCCGCTCGACGACGTGCTGCACCGCGATCGCTGCGTGATCCACCCCCGGCAGCCACAACGTGTCGTCGCCGCGCATGCGGTGCCAGCGCACCAGCAGGTCCTCGATCGCCACCGTCAGCGCGTGCCCCAGGTGCAGCTCGCCCGTCACGTTCGGCGGCGGCATGACGATGGTGAACGGCGTACCGCGGCCCGCTGGCCGGAAGAACCCCTGCGCCTCCCACCAGGCGTACAGCGGCTCTTCCACCTCCGCCGGCTCGTACGCGGGCGCCATCGCCGTCGGCGCCAGCTCCCCCGGCGCCATCTCCCGCCCCCTGCTCGTCATCGCACCCTCACTTCACGCGAGCCCCTGCCGACCGCGTCCCTCACGCCGCCTAGGGACAACAAAACGCCCCGCCTCTCTGTGAGGCAGGGCGTGGCCCAGGCGGCTCGCGACCCTTCGCAGGGCCTGCTAGCCGCCGCTCGGTACTACCACCTGCCGCTCGCCGCTGCTCATGCCCCGATGGTAGGCGCGCCCGCGCGACCCGGTCAACGCGACTGGTACGCCGCGTCGCGACTCCGCCTCGCCCCTCGGGGAGAAGGGGCCGGGGGTGGGGGCCTCCCCGTCGCGCCCCACCCGATGCCCCGCTATCAACTTCGCGACCTAAATGTTACTTTTGCTCAGAAAGCTATCATCTCATCCTCTCACCTGATACCGGACGCACAATCTCCCATGCCCGAACCCATGCCCGACGCTCCACCCCACCCGCTGGCCGCCAGCCCGATCGGCCAACTCCAGCCCATCCCCGAAGGCGTGCTTGCGTACGTCCCAGACCCGCTCCCGCGCTCCCTCCAGCTCCCGCCCGACGTCGTCTACCTGCTGGACGAAGCCTCCCGCGAGGTCGCCACGCTCGCCGGCGTCGGCGAGACGCTGCTCAACCCGCGCCTACTCATCGCCCCGTTCCTGCGCCTCGAAGCCGTGCTCTCCTCGCGCATCGAGGGCACGCAAGCCTCGCTCTCCGACGTCTACGTCTTCGAGGCCGGCGGCCGCGAGCCCGCTGACGCGCGCGAAGTCTGGAACTACGTGCAGGCCGTCGAGCACGGCCTCGCCCGCCTCGACGCGCTCCCGATCAGCCTGCGTCTGCTGCTCGAGCTCCATGAGCTGCTGCTCACCGGCGTCCGCGGCAGCAGCTTGCACCCCGGCGAGCTGCGCGATCGCCAGGTCTGGCTCGGCGCCGCCGGCACGCCGATCGCGCGCGCGCGCTACGTCCCGCCGCCCCCACGCGCGCTCATCGAGTTGCTCGCCGACTGGGAGCGCTTCGTCCATGACGACGGCCCGCTCCCGCCGCTCGTGCGCGCCGCGCTCATGCACTACCAGTTCGAAGCGGTCCACCCGTTCATCGACGGCAACGGCCGCATCGGCCGCCTGCTCATCCCGCTGCTGCTCGCCGAGCGCGGCGTGCTGCGCACCCCCCTGCTCTACCTCAGCGCCTACTTCGAGCGCCGCCGCCCCGAGTACTACGACCAGCTGCTCGCCGTCTCGCACAGCGGTGACTGGACGCCGTGGCTCCGCTTTTTCCTGCTCGGCGTCCGCGACCAGGCCCGCGACGCTCTCCGCCGCGCCCGCACCCTGCGCGACCTGCACGAGCACTACCGCGCCCTGCTGCAGGAGCGGCGCGCCGCTGCCTCCGTGCTCCAACTGCTGGACGAGCTGTTCGTCCGCCCCGTCTTCACCCGCCGCCACGCAGCCGATCGCCTCGGCGTCACCGTGGCCGCAACCCGCGCGATCATCGACCGCCTCGAGGCCGCCGGCATCGTTGCCCCCGTCGCCGACACGTACCCCCAGCTCTTCCGCGCCGACGAGCTGCTCGCCGCCCTCGGTTAGCGCGCTTCTTGCCGCTCCGCTCCCCCTCGCCCCGCCCCGCGGGGAGAGGGGGCCGGGGGGTGAGGGCTCCGGCGCCGAGCCTTGACGCGCCCGGCCCTCGCCCCGACGCTGCGGGCGCGCCGACTCTGCCCGAGCAACACAGGAGCCGCCCACCGATGCAGGTCCAGCACCTCGGCTACCCCGCCATCATCTGCAAGAGCATGGACGAATCGATCGCCTTCTACACGCGCGCCTTCGGCATGCACCACCTCTTCACCGAACCCAACCGCGACGACAGCGAGTCCGTGCAAGCGCTGCTCCACGCCGGCGGCGACACCTACCTCCTGCTCGTCGGCCCTACCCGCGCCGACATCAAGCTCGCCGAGGCGCAGCTTGGCATCGGCTCCATGCAGTACCTCAGCCTCACCGTCCCCGGCGCCGAGCTCGATCGCGCCTACGCCGAACTGGCCGCCTCCGGCGTGCGCGCCTCCGAGGAGATCCGCCGCGGCTATGAACGCCTCGTCTTCCTCGAAGACCCCAACGGCGTGCTCATCACCCTCACCGCCTGGATCACCGACCCGCCCCCCGCGCTCGCCCGCGCCGACGTGCTCACCCGCGCCGCCGCCCTCCGCGCGGCCGAGGCCGCCCCCTTCCTCGAAGACGGCCACATCCGCCGGGCGATCGCCGCGCTCGGCGGAGCCTGACCACCGGGCGTGCGCGGCGCGTGTCGAGATCCGCTGCGTCCTGCCGCGCACGGGGGAGGCCGTACGCGCCGGCCTGCGGATGCGTGGCCCGTCCAATGCGCACTGGGTATGCTGCGGGACGCGCGAGGAGGGGCGAATGGTGACGGAGCTGGCGGTGGGGTTCGATGACATGGTGGTGCTGAGCGAGGGCGGCGTGGACGTCTTCGTGCTGAACCTCGACGCGGATCCCGAGGTGCCGCCGTACTACATCGATGTTGCGGGGCGACGGTTCGCGTTCTCGGGCGTGACGTTCCTGGTGCGCGGGCACAGCGCGCAGCTGTCGCAGTTCGTGCGCGAGCACGAGGCGGAGGGACGGCTGTTGCTGCTGGGCGAGCGCCGCGACCGCTATTTCGCGTACGTCTTCGACCCGGCGGCGGACACGGGCGAGGAGTAGGACGGACCCACCCACCGCTGGGACTCTCACCGCCCAACCACAAAGACCCTCACCCCCCGGCCTCCTCTCCCCCACGGGGGCGAGCGGGAGTCGGAGTAGGAGGCGTCTCGGACGGGGTGATAGTGCAGCGGCCTGTTCGATCGCCGGGTGGCAGTCGTTCGCCGTGGTCAGCGCGTCGTGGCGGCGAGCTCGCGGCGGATGGTGGCGATGCGGTCGCGGTGGGCGGGGGCGGCGAGGTCGGGCGTGACCATGACGATGGCGTCTTCGCCGTTGTTCGAGTAGTAGGCGCGCAGGCGGCCGGTGCGCTCGAAGCCGAAGCGCGCGTAGAGGCGCTGCGCGCGCTGGTTGGAGACGCGCACTTCCAGGGCGATGGTGCGCAGCTCGGCGTCGGCAGCGAGGTCGTGGCAGGCGAGCAGCAGGACGCTGCCGACGCCGCGGTGTTGCGCGCGTGGGTCGACGGCGACGGTGACGACGTGCATCTGGTCGTGGGTGAACCATGCGCCGGCGTAGCCGAGCAGGGCGGGCGCAGCGTCGGGGGTGGCGACGAGGCGCTGGAGGGCGCGTAGCACGCTGCCGCGACGTGCGCGCGGGGGGGCGGGCGCGGCGGGGGGCTCGGGCGTTTCGACCGCAGCGACGTATTGCGCGAGGCCGTTGAGCAGCTCGCGCTCGAAAGGCGTGCCGGGGGCGTCGGCGCCGTACGCGGCACGCTCGATGTGCCGCGCGCGGCGGATATCGGGCGGTAGGAGCGGGCGCACGGTGAGTTGCGCGCGCGTTGTCGTGGCCATGGTGGGGAGTGTAGCAGCGGCGTTCAGCGCGACTGTTGAGCGGTCGTGCGCTCGGAGCCCTCACCCCCCGGCCCCCTCTCTCCGGGGCGGGGCGAGGGGGGCCAGAGGCGGTCGGGGGCGCGCGGTCCGGTGCGCCAGTCGGGGGTCGGGGCTGCGGGCGGGCGGGGCGAGGCTGGCGGCATCGAGTGCTGGGGGTGGGCGGAGGAGGTCGGGCGATGGCCGGGGAGTTCGACGAGGCGCTGGTGGACGGGGACGGCGAGGAGCCGGAGGCGGCGGTGCTGGCGGAGCTGGCGGCGCTGGTGGAGGTGGAGGCGGCGGAAGAAGCGTCGACGGCGGTGGAGCTGGCGGGGCTGCGGCAGGAGCTGGCGGCGGAGCGGGAGCGCACGCGGGTGGCGGTGCAGCGGTATCGCGACGCGCTGCTCTCGGCGGAGCCGGAGCTGCCGGCGGAGCTGGTGGCGGGGGAGACGCTGGAGGCGCTGGACGTGGCGGTGGCCTCGGCGCGGCGGGCGGTAGCGCAGATCCGCGAGCAGCTGGGGGCGGAGGAGACGCGCGGGTTTCCCGCGGGGGCTCCAGCGCGGCTCGGTGCGCAGGCGGGCGGGCTGTCGGCGACGGAGAAGATCGCGTTCGGGCTGGCGCAGCGGGAGGGGCGGCGGTAAGTCGCTCGCCGCGACGGGCAGCTCCGGCTTCGTCGATCGCGCGGTTCTGGACCGGGTACGCGGCGGCGAGGTCGGCGGCGGAGGGGCGCGAGGGTGCCAGTTCGGGCTGCTAACAGAACTCACGTGCTGCTAGTGTGGCCGGGCGGTGAGGGGCGCGGGCGTGGCCCGCGCGGGAGGGAGTGGGATGGCGCTGACGCTGGCGGAGGGCGCGAAGCTTTCCAACGATGTGCTGCTGGAGGGCGTGATCGAGACGGTGATCGCAGACAGCCCGGTGCTGCAGCGGTTGCCGTTCGTGGAGATCGTGGGGAACGGGCTGACGTACAACCGCGAGAACGCGGCGGCGACGGCGGCGTTCTTCAACGTGGGCGACACGTGGGCGGAGAGCACGCCGACGTTTACGCAGGTGACGACGGCGCTGACGATCCTCGGTGGCGACGCGGACATCGACAACTACCTGGCGCGCACGCGGAACAACGTGCAGGACCTCGAGGCTGCCGTGCTGCAGCTGAAGGCGAAGGCGGTGCAGCAGAAGTTCGATGACACGTTCGTGAACGGCGACACGGCGGTGGATGCGAAGTCGTTCGACGGCATCGACAAGCTGTGCGTGGCGGGGCAGACGGCGACGATGGGGACGAACGGGGCGACGCTGACGCTGGCGAAGCTCGATGAGCTGGTGGACCTGATCCGTGGGGGGAAGCCGGAGCTGCTGCTGGTGTCGCGGCGGACGCGACGCTCGCTCTCGGCGCTGTCGCGCGCGAGCGGCGGCATCGTGGAGCAGGACCGCGACGAGTTCGGGCGGATGGTGCAGTACTACGACGGCGTGCCGGTGATGGTGAGCGACTTCGTGTCCGACACGAAGACGGTGGGCACGTCGACGGACTGCTCGACGGTGTACGCGGTGCAGTTCGGCGAGGGCGCGGCGGTGGGGCTCGCGGGGCCGGGCGGGCTGCAGATCGAGCGTGTCGGTTCGCTGGAGACGAAGGATGCGACGCGCTTCCGCGTGAAGTGGTACGTGGCGCTGGCGGTGTTCAACCAGCTGAAGATCGCGAAGCTGGTGGGCGTGCGGCCGTAGCGGCCGGCGCCCCGGCGTACGGATGGGCGCTGGGGGGCGCGCACGCGGCGGCGTGCGCTCCCCCCGCCTGGCTGCGGGGAATGTGTGTGCTGAGGGTTGCGAGGTGCGCTGGTGGACCTGCCGACGCTACGCGCGCGTGTGCGGCGCGATCTGCACGACGAGGATGCGAGCGAGTACCGCTGGAGCGATTCGGTGCTGGACCGGCACCTGGCGCGGGCGGTGCAGGAGGTGTCGCTGTCGGCGCCGCTGGAGGCGCAGGTGACGCTCTCGACGACAGCGGGGAGCCGCGACCTGGCGCTCGCGTCGCTCGGGGCGATCGTGTCGGTGGAGGCGGTGGAGTATCCGACGGGGCAGTACCCGCCGTGCTTCGCGGCGTTCACGACGTGGGCGGGGACGCTGACGTTGCTGGTGGACGGTGCGCCGGCGGCGGGGGAGGGCGTGCTGGTGCGGTACACGAAGCTGCACGCGCTCGACGGGAGCGGGACGACGCTGCCGGACGCGCTTGTGGAGCTCGTGGCGACGGGCGCGGGGGCGTACGCGGCGCTGGAGTGGGCGTCGTTCGCGACGAACCGCGTGAACGTGGGCGGCACGGAGACCTGGCGGCACTACCACACGTGGGCGCAGGAGCGGCTGGCGGCGTTCGCGAAGTCGCTCGCGAAGCTCGGGCGGGAGCGGCGCGTGCGCGTGGGGCGGCTGTACCAGCCGGCGTCCGGCGCGGTGTCGCAGCGACCGCCGCAGGCGAGCTGAGCGATGCGCGGGCTGAGTGCGGCGCTGGCGGCGGCGCAGCGATCGTCGAGCGCGCGGCCGTATCTCGGCGTGACGCTGCACGATCGCGACGTGGGCGTGGTGCGGCTACGCTGGGAGCGGTGGTACACGGGCACGGAGCCGGACGGGCCGTGCGCGGTGGCCGTGGCGGGCGACGGCGCACTGCTGCGCGCGCGCATCGATCCGGCGACGGCGGTGCTGCACGTGCAGCGCGTGGCCGCGCCGGGGCCGGTGAGTCAGTACGCGCTGTGGACGCAGCCGGGCACGGTGGCGGTCGCGCCGCGGCTCGGGCTGGCGGCTGGCGGCGCACGCGCGCTGCTCGCGACGGTGCGCGCGGACGGCGTGAGCATCGAGGTGCGCGAGAGCATGGACAGCGGCGCGACGTATGCGGCGTCGTTGCTGCTGTACACGGCGCCGTCGACGGTGACGGCGATCGCATGCACGGTGCAGGCGGACGGCGCGGCGATCGTGGTGTTCGCGTATGGCGGCACGGTGTACGTGCTGCGGCGCACGGCAGGCAGCACGCTGTGGCTCGCGCCGGTGGCGTGGACGCCGGTGCTGGCGACGGTGACAGCGCTCGCGGCGCACTTCGAGGCGGATCACCAGGTGCTGGTGAGCGGGACGACGGCGGCCGGCGTCGCGGGCGTATGGTCGACGCTGTACGGCGGTGGTGGGCCGGGTGCGCCGCCGAACACGTGGCTGCCGCTGACGGAGGTGGCGGTAGCGGCGGTGGGCACGAACGTCTCGTATCGCGCGTCCGGGATCGGGCGGGCGGACGTGCCGCGGGCGGTGCTGGTGGAGTCGTACGCGGGGGGCGGCGCGTACGCGCGCGTGCAGCTGGCGGCGGGGATCGCGGGGACGGCGTTCTTCGAGCAGCTGTGGCGCGATCCGGCGCCGTTCGCGCACGCCTCGGCGCACGGGCTGGGGTTCGCGGCGGCGGGCGCGGATGCGTGGCTGGGGGCGCCGAACGGGTTGTGGCACGCCACGCCCTCGTTCGCGGTGACGGCACTGACGGAGGACGTGCTCGAGGCGACGATGGAGCAGTCGCTCGCGGACGGGTCGCTGCGGCTGGTGCTGCGCAACGACGACGGTCGGTACCTGGCGGGGCGCGCGCCGTTGGCGCTGGCGCCGGGGGGCGAGCTGGGTGTGGCGCCGGGCTACGCGTTGACGGGCGGCGCGGTCGGGTCGGACGGCTCGCGCTTCTGGATCACGGAGGTGCGCCGGCGGCGCGAGGCGGGGCGCGCGGTGGTGGAGGTGAGCGCGGTGGACGGCTGGGGGGTGCTGCGCGCGTGGACGGCGCCGCGGCAGCTGACGTGGCCGAGCGGCGCGGGGACGGCGGGGTGGGTGCTGGCGCGGGTCGCGGAGCGCGCGGGGCTGCGGCTGGAGGGTGGTGGGTCGGCGGAGGCGCTCGCGCTGCTGCCGTCGTTTACGGTGCGGGCAGGCGAGCGGGCGTCGACGGCGCTGCGGCGGTTGCTCGACGCGCTGCCGGATCGCGTGGTGATGCGCGGCGTGGCGCCGACGTTGTTCGAGCCGCTGGCGGGGGATGCGGCGGTGTACACGTTCGGCGAGGGGCACGCGGTGCTGGCGGCGCGGCTGGACGATGCGGGCGCGGCGGTGGGGTGGGCGCGCGTGTTCGGGCAGACGGTGGTGGCGGAGGCGGTGGACGCGGTGGCGCTGGCGGCGGGCGCGGGCGCGATGATGGTGGTGGACGACAACCTGACGACGCAGCCGCGTGCGAGCGCGCGGGCGGCGGGCGTATTGCGTCGAGCGGCGCTGGACGCGCCGCGCGGGGAGCTGGTGTGCGCGCCGCACGTGGGGCTGGAGGTGGGCGACGTGATCGCGGTGACGGACGCGCTGCTGGAGCTCGAACGCGCGCGGTTCCGCGTCGCGGCGCTGCGGTTGCGCTACTCGCGCGGTGGCGCGCGGCCGCGTTACGAGCAGACGCTGACGCTGTCGGTGGTGTAGGGGGCGCGAGGTGATCGAGCGCGGGGTGTTGCTGGCGTTCGACGGCGTGACGTACACGGGGACGGTGCGTTACGCGGGGTCGATCTCGTCGGTGGTGGTGGGGGTGCCGGTGTCGCGCGGGATCGCGAGCGGCGAGCTGGTGGCAGGTCGGCGGGTGGCGGTGGCGCTGTTCGATGTGGGGCAGCCGGTGGACGCGCTGGTGGTGGGCGTGCACTGAGTCGTTGCGTGCGCGGCTCCGGACCGCGCGGGGGAGCCCTCACCCTCGGCAGCTCTCCCTGCTGCGCAGGGCGAGGGGAGCACGAGTGGGGAGCGCGGCGGTCGCTGCTCGAACGGGCGTTCGGTATACTCGGACGATGCAGCAGCGAGGGCAGGCGGGCGGGCGCAAGGCGCCGGGAGACGGCGAGCGCGGGCCGCTGGCGCGCACGGAGACGCCGGAGGACGCGGGGGCGGAGCCGACGCTGCGGCCGCGGCGGCTCCCGCAGTACTTCGGGCAGGAGGCGGTGAAGGAGGGGCTGCGCATCTCGATCGCGGCAGCGCAGGCGCGCGGGGAGCCGCTGGACCACATCCTCATCCACGGGCCGCCGGGGCTGGGTAAGACGACGCTGGCGATGATCCTCGCGGCGGAGATGGGCGTCTCGATTCGCATCACGGCGGGGCCGGCGATCGAGCGTACGGGGGACCTGGCGTCGATCCTCACGACGCTGCAGGCGGGCGACATCCTGTTCATCGACGAGGTGCATCGGCTGCCGCGGGTCGTGGAGGAGCTGCTGTATCCGGCGCTCGAGGACTTCTCGCTCGACATCATCCTCGGCAGCGGGCCGCAGGCGCGCGATGTGCGGCTGCGCTTGAACCGCTTCACGCTAGTGGGCGCGACGACGCGTTACGCGCTGGTGTCGCAGCCGCTGCGCGATCGCTTCGGGTCGACGTACCGGCTGGAGTTCTACGACGAGGTGGCGTTGTCGCAGATCGTGCGGCGCTCGGCGGACGTGCTGCACTGCGCGGTGGACGAGGACGGGGTGCGTGCGATCGCGCAGCGGGCGCGGGGGACGGCGCGTGTGGCGAACCGGCTGCTGCGGCGGC
>CAMDBZ010000003.1 GCA_945889565.1 Thermoflexus hugenholtzii JAD2
AGGGCCTGGTGCCGGAGCTCGCGCGCGGCCTGAAGCTGCGCGGCGCCGAGGTGATCGCGTGGAGCGCCGGCGACGTGCGCGCGCCGCTGCGCACGCTGGCGCGCGCACGCGCGAACGAGAACCGGCTGTACGTCGTCGCGGCGGGCGACACTTCGGAGGAGGGCGGCGCGTGCGTCGTCGACCCGACCGGGGCGGTGCTGATGGAAGCGCTCACGGGCGTGGCGATGGCCGCCTCAGCCGACACGAACCGCGCGCTCGCACGCTGGCACGAGATGGCGCCCGGCACCGACCCGATTCGCGACCGCCGCCCCGAGATCTTCGGCGCGCTGTTCGCTCGCGCCGAGGCGGCCGCCGCGCGCTAGCCCGAGCGTCGATGCCCTACGCGTGCTTGTCCCACAGCTTGCGACGCTCGTGGCAATGCGCGCAGACCAGCGCGAGCTCCCGCCGTGCGGGCGTGGTCAGCCGGTTGAGCACGGTCCGCTCGTGCACGTGCGCTATGCAGAAGTGCAGGCGGCAGCGCGAGCACGCGTGCTGGCTGCGCTCCGCACAGCCGTCCTCGGCGCACAGGCCGACTGCGTTCGCGACCTGCATGCGCTGGCGCCAGTCCTGGTGCGCGGCCACGTCGGCGAGCTTTGTCCGACACACGCGCCGATGGCATGCGTCCGTGTAGTCCGGGCCGCGGTCCCCGTGCGCTGCGCAGAAGGGGCGCCCGCAGTAGACGCATTCCGCCACCGCCTCGCGACCGCAGCCGGCGCGCCAGAAGCGTCCGCCGTAGTCGCACGGCTCCTCGATGCGCACCACGGTGGGGACCTCTCGGGCGGTGGACGACGTGAGCGGCTATTGTCGCACGGCTGCCGCCGGTGCCGGCGGCCGTGCGGGCGGGGCGAGCACCAGCAGCGCGCCGCCGCCCCCGAGGTCGATCACTGTGTGCAGGTGCGCCCCCGCGACGTCGATCACCGCGAGCCGTCCGTGCAGGTCCGAGGCGTAGAGCCAGCGCCCGCCCGCGTCGAACGCGAGGCCGTCGAGCACGCCGCCGACCGCGACGCGGCGGACCCCGCCCGCGCCATCGATGAGCGCGACCGCGCCGTCGGCGGCCAGCGCGACAGCGAGCGTGCCGTCCGCGCCGAACGCGGCGCGCACGGGCCGTCCGCCCACGCTGACGCGCCAGCTGCGCGTGCCCGCGGCGTCGAACAGCTCGACCTCGCCGCTGCCTGCCGCCGCGACGGCGACCCGGCCGTCGGCGCGGTCCACCGCCACGGTTTCCGGCAGCTCGCCGACCACATGCGTGGCGGTGCCGAGGCGCAGCGTGGACGCGCCGGCGTCGGCGACCGCCGCCGCGCCGTTTGCGAGCAGCGCGACGGCGTGCGGCGCCGAGCCAGCGGGTTGCGGCGGCAGCTCGGACCAGTCTGCCACCTGCCAGCGCCGCAGCGCACCGCTGGCGCGATCCGTGACGTAGAGCACGCCGCCCCCGAACGCGAGGCCGTGCGGCAGGCCGCCGACCTCGAGCGTCGTCATGGCATCGCCGGCCGGGTCGAGGATCGCGAGGCTGCCGCGCTGCTCCAGCGACGCGACGAGCCGCCCATCGGGCAGCTGCAGCACCTCGTGCGGGCCGCCGGGCAGCGCGATGCGGCGCGCGCTCGCGGGCGCCGCGGCGTCCACGACGATCAGCGCGCCGCCGCGCAGATCGGCGACCACGAGCGTCGCGCGCGGCACGTCGCCGCTGTTGCGCGGGCCCGCCGGCAGCAGCAGCGCGACGAGCGCGAGCGCAGCCGCTACGGTCAGGCACGCCGCCGCGAGCCGCGACGCGCGATCCGGGCGATAGGCGCCGGGCATCGCGTGCGCCGCTGCTACGCCGACCGCGCCGCGGGCTTGCCGCCGTCGCGGAGTTCTTCGAGGCGCTCGCGTGCCATGCGCAGCAGGCCCGCCTGCTGGGCGGCGCCTTCCATGCGCGTGCACTCCAGCAGCCAGCGACGCGCGTCGTCGATCAGCCCGAGCCGGGCCGAGAGGTCGCCCAGCAGGTACGCGACGCGGATCGCGGTGTCCGGGCCGAGCCCGGAGTCGTGCTCGAACACTTCGAGGTACGCGGCGACCGTCTGTTCGAGATGCGCGCGCTCGGTGCCCTCGTCGCGCAGCCCTCGCGCGAGCCATGCGGCGCGGTGGTGGAGCCCCGCGCGCCGCCGCGCGCCGCCGCCGCGCGTCTCGTTGGTGCGCAGCGCCAGTGCGATCACCGCAGCGACATCGTCGCTCGTGCGTTCGCCGGTGAGGGTGCGTGGCTCGCCTGCCGGATCGGCGGCCGCGCGCAGGCGCTCCAACTCGTCGGGCCGCACGTCCAGGAAGTCCTCTGCGTACGACGCGTAACCGCAGCGCGGGCACGCGATCAGCGCGTACCACGAGGGGTCCACGGTCAGGTACGCGATACGAAAGTCGGTGTCGCGGTGCTCGGGGCGCACGGAGCTCGCACGCACGCGCAGGTACTCGAACGTGAGCTCGCACACCGGGCAGGCGATGTCGTCCTTGAAGAACGTCTTGTCATCGAAGGCGCCCTGGAGCGGCGCGGCGGCGCGCGTGCGCGCACTGGGCGCCGGCGCTGCGGCTGCGGTAGGTGAGGGCGCGGCGCGTGTGGCGGCGGCGGGGCGGCCACCGCCGCGTCCGGCCAGCTCGCGGATGATGCCGACGGCGAGCGAGGGCGCGGCCTGGAACGCCTCCGCCGCGTCGTCGACGGGGATCGACAGCAGCGTGGATGGCGCGGTGGCGCGGGCCGCTGCCGAGGTGGCGCGCTCGGTGAACGCACTCACCACGCCGACCGTCGCGCCGGGGCCCGCCGTCTGCACTTCGCCGGGCACGCCGGACTGTCCGACGACCTCGAAGGCGACCCGGCCCGTCAGCACCACGTAGAAGTGCCGCAGCTGCGCGCCCTGCTCGTAGAGCAGCGCGCCGGCCGCCAGGTCGAGGCGGTAGCGCTGTGCGAGTCGCAGGTAGCCGTCCGGGAGCGCCATCAGCCGAGCCCTTCGTGAAACGGGGCATGCGCCGGGTCAGCAGGCGGGCGCGAACCCGCCTGCTGACGCTGCGCTGATCATCGGTGGCGGTTGGCCCCGGCTGTAGGCCCCTGCGCTACCGCTTCAGATTCACGAGATCCTGCAGCATCTCGTCGGCACTCGAGATCACCCGGCTCGAGGCCTGGAAGCCGCGCTGCGCGATCACGACGTTCGTGAACTCGCGCGCGAGGTCCGTGTTCGAGCTCTCCAGCACGCCCGTGCCGATGGTGCCGCGTCCGCCCGTGCCCGGCGTCCCGACGATGGGGATACCCGAGCTCGAGGTGGGCTCGAAGCTGTTCTGCCCGGCGCGCTGGAGGCCGGAGGCATTGGTGAACAGCGCCATCGCCACCTGGCCCAGCGGCCGGTTCGTGCCGTTGGAGAAGATGCCGGTGATGTCGCCGCTGGGGCCGACGGCGAACGTGACGAGCGATCCAGCCGCGTAGCCGTTGTTGAACGTCGTCGAGATCTGGCCGGCCGCGGCGAACTGCGTCACCTTCGAGACATCGACATTGCTGATCACCGGTGAGTTCGCGCCGGATGCCGCGTTGAGCGTGGTCGTGATGACCAGCGGGGCGGGCGGGGCGGGCGTGGTGATCGCGCCCAGCGGGCTGAAGATCACCTGCGCCGGCGCACGCGCGACACCGGTCACCGCGGGGTCGCTGCTCGCGACGCTCACGTCCCAGGTGTTCGCCGCGGCGTTCTTCGTGTACGTGATCGTGACGGGGTGCGACTTGCCGAGCGAGTCGAACACATCGACGGTGGTCGCGACCGCGGCGCCGGTCGCGAGGCGCGCGTCGAGGTTGCCCGCGAAGGTCAGCGCCGTCGTCGGCTGCGCCGCGACCGACTGCCCGAACGGGACCGTGATCGCGCCGATCGGCGTCGTCGTGTCGATCACGCCTGCGGTGCTCGCCTGCCAGCCCTGCACTTTGAAGCCGTTCGTGGGGTTCACCAGCTCACCGGACACTGCCACGTCGAACGCGCCGTCGCGCGTGTAGAACATGCGGCCGCCGTCCTTGAGGATGAAGAAGCCGTTGCCCTGGATCGCGAAGTCCGTGAGCTTGCCCGTGCTCTGCAGCGAGCCCTGGCCGTGGAACACGTCGATCCCGCCGAGCTGCATGCCGAGGCCGACCTGCACCGGGTTCGTGCCGCCGCGCTCGGCCGTCGGCGCGCTCGCGCCGGTCATCGTCTGGGACAGCATGTCCTGGAACGTCACGCGGCTCGCCTTGAAGGCGGTCGTGTTCACGTTCGCGATGTTGTTACCCACCACGTCCATGTAGGTGATGTGGTTCCGCAGGCCTGCAATGGCCGCGAACATGGCTCGCATCATGGTCGTTCGTCCTTCCGCCGGGGGTCCCGGTCTGTGCGATGCGGCCCCCTGGGAAGGTCCAGCCGCTCGCGCTACGTGCTGCGTTGTTGCGCTGCTCCCGCCCCGCTAGGGCGCGATTACCACACTGTCGATGTTCGTGAAGACATGCTCCTTCGTGCTCGCCTCGTCGACCGCAGTCACGACCGTGTGGTTCGTGACGCTGACGACGAGCGCGAGTTCGTCCAGCAGGATCAGCGAGTCGCGCGCTCCCTTCGCCTCTGCGCGTTGCACTGCCGCCTCCAGGCGGCGCATGCGCGTCTCGTCCAGTTGCAGCCCGCGCTGCTCCATACGCTTCATCGCGTGCCCGGAGAACGCGAGCGTGCCGTCGCGACGCGCCAGCGCCGCAGCGAACCCGTCCGCGCTCGCGTCCGCAACGCGACTCGGCGCGCTCGCCGCGGCTGGCGCGACCACGCCCGCAGGCGGCTGCAGCCCGCGCACGCCATCGACCATCAGCTCACCTCGGCAATGCTGTCGACCGGCAGCGCGCGGTTGCCGACGTACACCGACGCGCCATTTGAGCCGAACACCACGCGCTCGACGATGCCCTCGACGCGCTCCGGCTCGCGTGGGATGCCCGTCACGGGGTCCGGGTCCTGCGCGATCGCCGCCACGACCGTACGGCCGACGAGCGAGCTCGCGTTCGCGAGCTCGCTCACTGCTGCGAGCGACTTAATCGCGTCGGTCATCTCGTGCATCAGGTTCAGTGTGTCGAACGTGGCGAGCTGCGTGATGAACTGGCCGTTGTCCTGTGGCTCCAGCGGGTTCTGGTTGCGCATCTGCTCGATCAGCAGCTTCAGGAAGTCCTTCTGGCCGAGCGTCTTCGAGTCCACCCGCTGCGAACCGGGGACCGTCAGGTCGTTGAGCGTCTTGCCGAAGTTCGCGCCGATTTCCATGGTTCGCTCCTATGCCCGCACGTCGAGCGTGCCCGCTGCCAGCGTACCGCCGCGCAGCACCTGACCCGGTCGCGTGCCGCGTTGCAGCGCTGCCACCGGTGACCACGCCGGCGCTTGCCCGTCGCCGGGCTGTTGGCCGCCGCGCGGCTCGCGCCGCTCTGCGTCGGCGCCACCGAACGCGCCGTCAGTCGCCTGCTGCTGCTCCACCTGCAACCGCTCGACGCGCAGCTCGCGCAGCTCGAGGCCGGCGCGGAGCGCCGAGAGCTGCTGCTGCACGAGATCGTGTGCCTCGGCGGTGGCCGTCTGGATGTGCACCGTCAGTCCGCCATCGCCGTCGCTGATGCGCACGTCCACGCGGCCGAGGTCCGGCGGGTTGAGCGCGAGCCGCAGCTCGTGGTCGCCCCGCAGCGACGCGCCGCGCACGGTCTCCGCCAGGCTGTCCGTAAACGCCGCGCGATCGCTCGCGTCGAGCGCCACGACCGATAGCTCGGCCGGCCCGCGCGATGCAGCCAGCGACGGCGTGGGCGCCTGCGCGGCGGACGCGAGCGACGCGCTCGCACTCGGCGTGAGTGTGTCGCTCGCCGCGAATTCGGTGGCGGGCGCGATCCACGCTGCGGCCCGCGTGTCGTCGACGGCGGTCGTGCGGTCCTCGGGCGGCTGCTCCGTGGCCGACCGCTCGAGCTCGAACAACGCTGCCGCCGGCTCGCCGTCGTCCTCGAGCGACCCACCGTCTGGCGTCGTGGCGTCGAGCGTGGGCGCGGCGACTGCCGTCGCGCTGCCCGCGGCAGGCGCCGCGGTCGCGTCGACGCGCGCGGTGGCGACGGGCGCCGGCGGCGCGAGTGCGGGGCCCGCCGCTGTCGTCGCCGCAGTCGCAGCCTCGACGGGCGTGGGGAGCACGGCCGCCGCCGGGGCGGCCGGCGCTGCGAGCGCCTCGACGTCGGCGCCGTTGAGCGCGGGCGCGTCGCCCGCAACGGCGGTGACTGGCGCGACCGGCGCAAGCTGCACCGGCAGCGCCGCGTCGGCGGCCGTGGCGGCGGGCTGCAGCCGCGAGAGCAGCGCTGCGAGCGCTGCGGCGAGTTCGCTATCGGCTTCCGTCGTGCGGTCCAGCCGAGCGTCGAGTCCGGGTAGCGGCGGTCCTGGGTCCGTGCCCGTGGCCTCGGGCGGCGCACCGGTGACCAGCAACGCAGGCGGCGCGAGCGTGAGCGCTACGACGGTCGGCGCGGGCGCTGCCTGGCCTTCCGGGGCCGCGCCCAGTACTGCCGCGAGCGTTTCGGCGAAGCCGGGGCCCGTGTCTGGCTGGCCGGCGGTCGGCTCCGCGGGCGCGGTCGGCGGCGTAACGCCCGCCAGCGCGAGTGGTGGTGTTTGCATCGGCGATCGCACTCCTCTGCTCGGTCGCGTGCGCGACCGGAGCCACGCGTCGCGCTTACACGGACATCCGGAAGATCTCCTGGTAGGCGTCCACCAGGCGGTTCCGGACCTGCACGGCCAGGTCGAACGACAGCGACTCCATCTCGACGGCCAGCACGGCGTCGTGCAGGTCGCGATCCGCGCCGGTGGCCAGGTCCGTGACGGCCTGGTCGGCGGCGCCCTGCGCCTGCGCGAGCGTCTGCAGCATGTCGCCGAACGCGCCCTGCTCCGCGCCGCCACTCACTGTGCGCGACGCGGCGCTCGTCGCGCCTGCGCCAAGCCCCGCGGAGCCGCCCGGGATTCCGTTGATGTTCATGCGTCCGACTCCTTACACCGTGCCCGTTGCGAGGCGCGCTACGTACCGCGACCGAGATCGAGCGCGCGCAGCGCGAGCGACTTCGTGGCGTTCAGCACCGTCACCGACGCCTCGTACGCGCGTCGCGCCGACACGAGGTCCGTCATCTCCGAGATCACGTCGATGTTCGGTAGCAGCACGTAGCCGTCGGCGTCGGCGTCCGGGTGCTTCGGGTCGTGCACGCGACGCGCGGGCGAGTCGTCGTCGACGATCGCGCGTACGCGTACGCCGCCCCCGGCGCCGCCGCTGCGTTCGCTCGCGCGGCCGAGCGCGTCGCGGAACGGCGCACCGGCGCGCTGCTCCTCGAAGGTCACGGACTGGTGCTTGTACGGCCCGCCCGCGGCGGTGCGCGTGGTGTTCTGGTTCGCGACGTTGTTCGCGATTACGTCCATCCGCAGCCGCTGCGCCATGAGCGCGCTCGCCGAGATCTGCAGGCTGTGCATGAGGCCCATCGTGCTGCTCCTTATCCGCGGATCGCCGTGCGCAGCACGCCGATGCGCCGCCCCACGGTCTGCGTGAGCGCCTGGTATCGCAGCTGCGTCTCTGCGAGCGCGCTCATCTCTTCATCCACGCTGACCGTGTTCGCGTCCGTGCGCGCGCCGACGATGTCGCGCGCCTGGACCGCGCCCGGCATGTGCGTGCCGCTCGCGGTCGCCGCGACGTGCCGCTCGTCCGTGCGGGCGAGGGCCGTGTGCGTGCCCCCGCGCTGCACCGAGGCCGCGAGCGCGTCCTCGAACTCCACGGACTTGCGGCGGTATCCGGGCGTGTCGATGTTCGCGATGTTCGAGCTGATCGCCTCGTGCCGCCGCGACAGGCCGGTGAGCGCGGCCCGCGCCGTGCGCAGCGCGCCCTGGTCCAGGATCGCTCCGAGCATGCTTACACCTCCCACGCGTCGCGCGACCGTTGCGCACGCTGCATCACCAGTTCGTCCAGCTCGCGCGCCTCGCGGCGCTGCTCCGCCAGCTGTGCCGCCTCGCCTTCGCGCTCTTTCAGCTGCTCAAGTGTCCGGCGCTCGCGTGCGGCCTCGATCAAGGCGTCGCGGCTGAGCGCGATGTGCTGCTCGAGCTCCGCGATGCGCTCGCGCTGCGCTTCGATCGCCGCGCGCACACTGCCGAGGTACGCCGTCGCACGCTCGAGCTCTGGCGGGTCCAGCGCGCCGTGGGTGCGCAGCGCGGCCAAGCTGGTGCGCTGGCGCACCGCCTGCTGCTCCTGCAGCTGCAACGTCTCCAGCGCGAGCTGGCGCTGCTGCTCCAGCGTCGCGAGCTCCTGCTGCGCGATCCCTTCCACGCGCTCGCGGTAGTTCAGCACCTGCTGCAGCCGGAAGCGTGACGGCATCGTTACGCCTCCCCGCCGCCGACCGCGGCGCGCAGGAGTTCGACGGTGTGATCGAATGGCTCCCAGACGTCGGGCGGCTGGCGCAACAGCGCCTCGAGCGCGGGCAGGCGCGCGACCGCCTCGTCGAGCGTGGGGTCGCTGCCGGCCTGGTACGCGCCGATGGTGATGAGGTCGCGTGCGCGCTCGTACGTCGCCAGCAGCTCGCGCGCGCGGCCGGCCGCCGCCGCGTGTTCGCGGCTGACGACGACCGGCATGACGCGCGACACGCTCTGCAGCACGTCGATCGCCGGGTAGTGGTTGCGCATCGCCAGCGCGCGCGTGAGCACGATGTGGCCGTCCAGCGTGCCGCGCACGGCGTCCGTGATCGGCTCGGTCATGTCGTCGGCCTCCACCAGCACGGTGTAGAAGCCGGTGATCGCGCCCACTTCGCCCGTGCCGGCGCGCTCGAGCAGCCGCGAGAGCGCGGCGAAGACGGAGGGCGTGTAGCCCTTGACGGCAGGCGGCTCACCCGCGGCCAGCGCGACCTCGCGGTGCGCCATGGCGAAGCGGGTGACCGAGTCCATGAGCAGCGAGACGGTGAGGCCGCGCTCGCGGAACGCCTCTGCGATGGTGGTCGCGGTCCAGGCGGCCTTCATGCGCAGCAGCGCCGGCTCGTCCGAGGTGGAGACGACGAGCACGCTGCGCGCGAGGCCGTCCGGACCGAGGTCGCGCTCGACGAACTCGCGCACCTCGCGGCCGCGCTCGCCGATCAGCGCGATCACGTTCACCTGCGACGACGCGTGGCGCGCGATCATGCCGAGCACGGTGCTCTTGCCCACGCCGGAGCCCGCGAAGATGCCGATGCGCTGGCCGAGCCCGCAGGTGAGCAGCCCGTCGATGGCGCGGACGCCGGTGGTCAGCGGCTCGGTGATCGTGCGGCGCGTCAGCACGTGCGGGCTGGTGCCGGCGAGCGGCGTGCGCCGCTCCGCGGCGACCGGGCCGCGGCCGTCCAGCGGGCGTCCGAGGCCGTCGATCACTCGTCCGAGCAGCGCCGGCCCGACCGGGACGTCGAACGCGGAGGGGTACGAGGTCGCGCGCGCGCCGGCCTGCACGCCGCGCAGCTCGCCGAACGGCATCACGATCGTGCGGTCGCTCATGAAGCCGACGATCTCCGCGTCGACAGGCGTGTCACCGGGCCGTTCGATCTGGCACAGCTCGCCGAGCCGGCCGCGCAACCCCTCGACCTCCACCGCGAGTCCCACGATCTGGCGCACGCGCCCGTGCACACGGATCGGCTCCAGCGTGCGCAACGCGGCGGCGAAGGGCGCCGGGTTGAAGACGGGCAGCGACGTCGTGTCCGCCGGCATGGTGTCAGCGCACATGCGGCACCGTCGCGCGCAGCGCGCGCGCCACTTCGTCCAGCTGCACGTCGAGGCGCGCGTCGACTTCGCCCGCGCGGGTGTCGACGACGCAACCGCCGACGCCGACGCGGCCGTCGCCGTACAGCTCCCACGCGGTTGCGGGCTCGCCGTGACGCGCGAGCTCCACCTGTACCGCGGACACGTCGTCCGGGTTGACGCGTACGCGCACGACGTTGTCGACGCCTGCGCGCGCGATCGCGCGCTCGACGGTGCGCAGCACGACTTCGGCGTCGACACGCGCGAGCTCCCCGAGCACCGCCTGCAGCCCGGCGATCACCAGGTCGACGATCGTGCAGTCGGCCGCCGCCACCACCTGGTCGTGCACGTCCTTGCCTGCGGCGCCCGCCGCCTGCACTAGCGCCAGCGCCTCCGCGAGCTCGGCGCGCGCGGCCGCGGTGCCTTCGGCGTAGCCCTGCTGCCAGCCGAGCTGGTGGCTCGCGGCGCGCACGTCGGCGGCCTCGGCGGCGGCGTCGGCGAGCACGGCATCGGCGCGGGCCTGCGCGGAGTCGACGAGGTTCGCGGCGAGCTCGGTCTCGGCCATCGCGGCCGCCGTGTCCGGCGGCGCATCGAGGCGCGGCTCGAGCTGGCCGTCGGGCTGCATCACCAGCTCCGAACCGATGCGGGAGGAGCGGATGAGCGGCGACCTAGGCAACGAGGTCCGACTCCCCTGCGCGCATCACGAAGATCTCCTCGGACTCCTCCAGACGGCGGATCGTGCCGACGATGCGGCCCTGCGCTTCTTCCACGGTCTTCAGCCGCACCGGGCCGAGCGCGGCCATGTCGTCCTCGAGCATCTTCGAGGCGCGCTCCGACATGTTGGCGAGAATGCGCGCGCGCACCTCGTCCGTCGCGCCCTTGAGCGCGATGCCGAGGTCCTTGCTGTCCACCTCGCGCAGCACGCGCTGGATGGAGCGGTCGTCGAGCAGCGTGATGTTCTCGAACACGAACATGCGCTTGCGAATCTCGTTCGCCGTGTCCGGCGCCGTGCGGTCGAGCCCCTCGAGGATCGCCTTCTCCGTCGCGAGGTCGACCTTGCGCAGCATCTCCACCACGGCATCGATGCCGCCCGCGACGCTCAACTCCTGCTGGCGTGGGGCGAACACGGAGCCGAGGCGGACGCGCATCGCGTCTTCCACATCGGCGACCACGTCCGGCGTGGTGCGGTCCATCAACGCGAGGCGCACCGCCACTTCCGCCTGCAACTCTTCCGGCAGGCTCTGCAGCACGAGCGACGCGCGTTCGGGCGGCAAGTAGGCGAGGATCAGCGCCACGAGCTGCGGGTGCTCCGTGGACAGGAAGTTCTCGAGGTCCTTCGGCTCGACCTGGCGCAGGAACGCGAACGGCGTCTGGCGCGTGGTCTTCTCCATCTGACCGACGAACTCCGCCGCGCGCTCCTTGCCGAACGCCCGCTCGAGCATGGACTGCGCGTAGTCCACGCCGCCGATGGAGACGAAGTCGCGGCCCAGCGCGGTCGCGTAGAACGTGCTCAGCACGTCCTCCCGCTCCTGCGCGGAGAGCTGGCCGATGCCGACGATCTCCCAGGTGATCTGGCCGATGTCCTCTTCGGGCAGCCCGCGCAGGATCTGTGCCGACGCTTCCGGGCCGAGCGCGATCAGCAGCGCGGCGGCACGCTTGCGCCCCGTCAGGTCCGTGACGTTGGTGTTCTTGCGCGCGACGCCCTTGTCTGCCATGGGTGTGATGTCGTCCGCCGCCTAGCGCGGGTCTTCGCGCAGCCAGGACTGCATGACTTCGGCAACCATGTCCGGCTGGCGCGCGACGAGCTCCGACACGCGCTCCTCGATTTCCGAGCGCGCCTCGTCGATGGGCGGCGGCGGGAGCGCGCGCAGCGCGGCGGCGCCGCTCGGCAGGCCTGCCGCCGCTGTGCCGCCCGCGCCCAGGGCGGGCTGCACGGCCAGCGCGCGGTACGCGCCGCGGCTGCCCGCGGACTTGAGCAGCAGCTTGAGCAGCACGAAGCCGATGACGAGCGCGATCACGGGGAGCGCCATGCGCACGTAGCCCAACAGCTGGTCGCGCGACGCCTCCGCCGCGAACGCTTTGTCCGCCTCCTCGATCTGCGAGCGGTCGAAGGCGAAGCGGCTCACCGCGACAGCGTCACCACGCTCCTTGTCCAGGCCCACGGCTGCGCTCACGGCCGCCTCCAGCGGCTGTACCTGCGCCTCGGCGACGCGGTCGTCCAGCAGCAGCGACACGGACAGCTTCTTCACGCCGCCGACGGCTTGCACGTTCTTCGTGAGCGTCTTGCCCACCTCGAAGTTCGTGGTGGTCTCAGTGCGCTTGTAGTCGGTGCCATCACCGCCGCCGGCGGCGTTCGCGGCCAGCGCCTGGTTCGCGCCCGGCACGTTGGCTGCGGCGCCGGGCACCGCCGCCGCGCCGGCCGCGCCGGCCGCCGTGGTGTACGTCTCCTCGATCGCCGTCGACGAGCGCGGCACGGCCGTGCCCGCCACGCCCGGCGTGTAGGACTCGGTCATTGTCTCGAGGCGGTCGAAGTTCAGCACGGCGCGCACGGTGATAGTGGCGCGCCCCGCGCCGAGCGTGCGGTCCAGCATCTCCTGCGCGTCGGTCGCGAGCGTCTGCTCGTACGCGCGCTGCAGTTCGAGCTGGCTGCCAGACGCGCCGAAGCCGCCATCCTGCGCGAGCTGCGACCCGTCGAACAGCGTCGCGCCATCCGTCTCGACGATCGTGATCTGCTCCTGCTTCAGGCCCTCCACGGCGCCCGCCACGAGGTGGGCGATGCCGCGTACCTCGTTGGGGGCGAGCCGCTGCCCGCCGCGCAGCTGCAGCACGACGGACGCGCTGGGCGGCCGCTGATCCTTCACGAACAGCGACTTCTCCGGCAGCACGATGTGCACGCGCGCGCGGTCGACTGCCGAGAACGATTCGATCGTGCGCGCGAGCTCGCCCTGCAAGCCGCGCTGGAAGTTGAGCCGCTGCACGAAGTCCGTGGCACTGAAGCCGTTCGACTTCACGAGCTCGAAGCCGACGTTGCCGCCCTGCGGCATCCCCTGCGACGCGAACCCGACGCGTAGCTCGTCGACCTGTGCCTGGGGCACCAGCACCGTGCCGCCGCCCGCCTCGAGCTTGAACGGCACGCCCTGTGACCGCAGCTCGGCGATGATCGGGCCGCTGTCCTGGTCGTCCAGTCCGCTGTACAGCGGCACGTAGTTCGTGGTCGACGACCACGAGTACAGCAGCACGCCGACCGCCACGAGCGCGCCGGCGAGCCCCGCGAAGAGCACGCGACGCCCGTTCGGCAGGGCCTGCCAGGTCTGCAGCAAGCTACGTGGCAGCTGTGTCACAGCGCCTCCCTCGGTCAGCGGAGTCAGCGTAGGTGCGGTGCGGGCGGCTCCGTATGAGGGAGCGCCCGCTCGCTGACGCCGTGCTGTCCTGATCCGGGGCGGGGAGGCGCGGTAAGCCCGCGCCCGCTATGACGAAGCGACTCGCACGCCTATGCGTCGCCGCGCTTCATCAGCGCGCGCGCGATCGCGTCGGGGTCGAGGCGGTACTGCCCGCTCTCGATGGCTGCGCGCAGCGGCGCGACTAGCTCGAGGCGCACGGGCGCCTCCGCGGTTGAGTCGAGAGTGGAAGCGCCGGGGGCCGGGAGCGCCCCGAGTGGCCGCAGCACGCGCCGTCGCGGCCTGCGGCGCGGCTCCCCGGCAGCTGGCCGTCGCCGCAGCGGGGGCGGAGCACTGCCGGAGGCGTCATCGCCCCGCGGTGCGGGAAACGGCCGGCTGTCGCGCACGCGCTCGCCTCTCGCCGCGGGCGTCGCCCGTGCACAGTGTAGCGGACCGCCGCCGGGCGCCCGGGGGCTATAGCAGCCGCCCGATCACCACCACGCGGTAGCGGTTGTCCCCCGTCGGCGAGCAGGTGATCAGCGTCAGCGTCGCCGCGCTCGTCTGTGCCATCACGTTCGTGGCCTCCGGGGCGACGGTCCGCAGCTCCGTCACGGCGTAGCGGAAGCGCTCCTCGCCGCGGAACACCTCCACGACGTCGCCGATGGTGACGTCCGGCAGCCGCCGGAACACCGCCGCCGAGCCGCGGTTCGTGACGTGTCCGCCGATCACGAGGTTGCCGGGCTCGCCCGGGTCCGCGGTGCCGGCGTAATGTCCGGCGTCGAAGCGCGGCACGTCGTACTCCAGCGTGCCGCTGCGCAGCGTGTAGCCCACGGACCGCACCTCGGCGTCGATGCCGACCGCGGCGATGCGCACCCGGGTGGCGTGGCGCCCGCCCGCGACGTAGTCGGCGCCGGCGACGAGTCGCACGGGCAGCGCGGGGGCGGCCGCCTCGTCACGCGCGGCCGAGGGCGGGCCCTCGCGGCCGTTCGCGGCGAAGCCGAAGGCCGCCGCGAGCGCGAGCCCAACGAGCGCGCCCATCGCCGCCCGCCGCCGCCCGCGCACCCCCGCCGACGCTGTCCCCGCCGCCATCGCTGCCTGCCGTCCCGGGCGAGCCGCGGCGAGTCCCTAGGGGAAGCCCCGGGGTCGCGCGGTCACTCCGGGATCATCGTCAGGATCGCTCGTCGATGAAGCGCGGCTCGTCGTCGGGCACGTGGTACCCCTGTGCGAGCCGCTCGCTGGCCGCCAGCGCCGGCAGCTCCGCGCGCAGCGCGTCCATGCGCGCGGCCAGCAGCAGCTCGCTGCGGCGGTCGTGCTCCAGGATGCCGCGGATCACGGTGTCGAGCGCCATCGCGTCCTCGACGTCGCCCAGCGCGGCCCCTGGGAAGGGGATCACGTTCTCCGGCAGCTCGTCGAGGTCTACCAGCTGCGGCGTGAGCGCCTGCAGCTGCGCGATCAGCGTGTCGCGGCGGTCGAGCATCGCCTCGAACTCCTCGATGGCGTCCGCCTCCAGCGCGTCGTGCTGGGCGCGTGCGATCGCCAGCACCTCGCGCAACACGCCGAAGCGGGCCTCCGCCGACCGCTCGCCTCGCGCGGGCACTAGGAGCGCTCCACAGGCGCCGGGCGACCGGCGGCAGCCACCGCCTGCAGCCAGGCGTCGCGCAGCGGCCGCATCAGCGCGGCCACCTCCACCACTGCGGCGCGGTCCTTCTGCAGGTTCGCGTCCAGCAGCCGCCGGTACGCGTACCCGTACAGCGCGCCCAGCTGCTCCGGGATCTCGCCGTAGCTGCGGTCGAGGCTGGCGCCCAGCTCCAGCACAATCGCCTGCGCGCGCATCAGCCGCGCGTGCGCCATCTCGCTGTCGCCGTCCGCCAGCGCGGCGTCGGCGCGCTGCAGGTCCGTCAGCAGCGCCTCGTACAGCAGCACGACGAGCTGCCCCGGGGACGATGTCTCCGTTTGCACTCGCTGATATGCGTGGTACCCACCTGGAAGCATTGGCGCGTTCTCCCGGTCTCGATCAGAGGATCGGCGCGCGCGCCGTCAGCAAACAGTGAGGAACTGCGCGGATTCGTCGCGCGGCGAACGCCGATGGGGCAGGCGCTACCGGGACTTCGCCATGTTCGATATCTGCGACTGGAAGTCGCCCAGCGCCTGCTGCTGCTGCTTCAGGCGGCCCATCGTCACCTCGAGCTGGGAGAACTTCATCACCAGCTGCTCGCGCTTGCGCGTGAGGCGCTCGTTGACGGTGGCGATCTGCTTGTTCAGGTCCGTGACGCGGTTCTGCAGCTCCGTGGTGCGCGATGCGAACGGCCCGTTCGCACGCGTCACGCTCTCCAGGTACTCGTGCAGCTGCTTGCCGATGCCCTCTTCGGCCGCGGTGATCGCGATCACATCGGACCCGTCGACCAGCACCGGCTTCGCGGTGATCGTCACGCCGGGGACGATCGTGCTGTTCGTCCCGCCGGCCGTGATCGTGCCGCTGAAGAACACTGGCGACTGCCCGTTGTCCGGCGTGAACGTGACCGTGAGCGCCCCCGCAGCCGTCGAGAGCACGTTGTAGGTGCCCGAGTCGGTGACCGTGGTGGGCTTGCCGGCAATCGAGGCGATCGAGCCGGTGCCGCCACCGTTCAGCGCGGCGTTCGCGCTGAACGCGGACAACAGCTTACGCACGCCTTCGGGGTTCGCCCCGACCGCCGCGTCGAACTTCGCGATGTCGAAGCTGAGCGCGGTCGTTGTGCCCGTGGCGGCGCCCACCGCGCCGAAGTTGAGACCGAGCGCGCTGAGCGTCGTGAGGTCGCCCGTGAGGCCCGTCGCCGGCCGCGAGATGAAGCTGCGCAGCGCGGAGCTCACGCCCTGCACCAGCGCGTCGCCGAAGAGCGGCGCCTTCGTGCCCTTCTCCACGTACTTCGTCGCGTCGCGCAACAGCGTCATCGTGCTGTTGAACTGCTCCACGAAGCTGGCGATGCGCGAGCGTAGGCCTGCGTTATCGGGCTCGATGGTGACGCCGATCGCGCTCACGGTGGTGCCGACCAGCGAGAGCGTGACGCCGGTGACCGCGTCCGCGACGGTGTTCGTCGACGCGTACTGCGTGACGCCGCCGTTGATCTTGTAGGAGGCGTTCTGGCCCAGCGTCTGCGTCGCCGCCAGCACGCCGGTGGCGGCCAGAAAGTTGCCCGCGACGTCGGCCAGCCCAATCGACGAGGACCCCGTGATCGTGCGCGTCAGCGCGATACGGTCGGTGGTGACGTCGTACGCCGCGGTCACGCCGGCGCCGGAGGAGTTGATGCGCGCGATCACGTTCGAGAGCGAGTCGACGGTGCGGTCCCAGGTGATCGCGACGCCGTTGATGGTGAACGAACCCGACGCCGGCGCGAGCGCCGTCGTCAGTCGCGCGCTATCGAGCGTCGCGCCGGCGTTGGTGCCACCCATCGGCCGCGTGCTCGTGCGTGTGGCGCCCGCGGGCGACTGCACGAGATTCGCCGCCGCGAGGAAATTGCTCGTGTCGCCGCCGCTGCCGAGCGCGATCGTGCCGCCGCTGGTGAGCTGCAGCAGGTTCGGGCGCGCGTCGCTATCGTTGACGATGGTCGCCGTGACACCCACTCCCGCGTCGTTGATCTTCGCGATGATCGTGTTCGCGCCGACGAGGTTTGCGCCGTCCGACAGCACGGTCGCGGCGTCAATGGTGATGGCGACGCCGTTCACGGTGAACGTGCCGGTCGTCACCGCGGTGCTGAAGCCGCCGTTGGCGAGCGCGACGTTCTGCGTGACCGCCTGGCCGATCGCGCCCGTGCTCTGCGTCTTCGTGGCGGTCGCCAGCCCCAGCACATCAACGGTGAACGAGCCGACCGCGGCCGCGCTCGAGGTGCTCGCGTTGAGCTTGATGGACTCGTTCATCGGGTTGTTCACGGTCGCGCGCTTGGCGCCGACGATCGAGGCGTCCTTGAGCGCCGCCGCCCGCGCTGTGAGCGTCGCCATGCTCCCGCTGAGCGTGGTGAACGCGGTCTGCCGTGTCGCGAGCGTCGAGAGCTTGCCCTGCGCGGTGTTGATCGGCCCCTCAGAGGCCACCATCAGCGCGTCGATGATCGCGTTCGTATCCAGCCCGGAGGCCGCGCCGCCGAACGTGATGCGCCCGTTGTTCGCGCCGATCGAGCCGAGCGAGACCATCTGCTACCCCCGCCCGCACGCCGCGGCGCGACTGCTGCAAGGGATCATCGGTAGCGGCGGCGGGCTTCCCCAGCGCTGCGCGGGCCTCGATGGCGGATGGGCTGCTCGCTGGTGCAGGGTGGTCCTCCTCCGCTCAGCTGGTGGCCCGCAGCAGCAGGCCGGGCGGCAGGCCGGTGTGCTCGGCCAGCGCGCGCAGCTCCTCCGGGCTGAGCACCGCGACGGTCTCGCCGCGCGCCGCATCGACGATGCGGATGCGCGGCTCCCCCGCCGCGTCCTGCTCGTAGTGCGCCTCCAGCGTCCCGCGATCGCCCTCCGTGAGGGCCAGCGCGAGTTCCGGCGCACCCCCATCGGGGCGTGGGCGGCGCTGCCGCGGTTCGTGCTGCTGGCCGCCCCCCGGGGCGTCGGCGCCCACGCCGGCCGCCTGGCGGGCGACCGGAGCCGGTTGCTGGATGCGGAGATCGGCCATTGCTGGCTCCCCTCGTGCTTATTGTCGGCTGACACGCCGGGTCGCTGACCCGGCGAATCCCGCAGACGCGCGGGCCGGCCCCCGTGGACCGGCCCGCCAGCTCCCTCGCCTCGCCCGAGCGCTAGCGGTTCTGGAGCAGCGCGAGCACCGACTGCGACGAGCTGTTCGCCTGCGACAGCACGGACACGCCAGCCTGCTGCATGATCTGCCGGGCCACGAGCTCCGAGGAGATCTTCGCGATGTCCGCGTCGCGGATGCGCGACTCAGACGCGCTCAGGTTCTCCGCGACCACGCCCAGGCTGTTCACCGCCGCTTCGATCTGGTTCTGCGCCGCACCGAGCTTCGCGCGCCCGGTGGACACGTCCTGGATGGCCTGGTCGAGTGAAGCGAGCAAGATATTCGCCTTCGCTACCGTGGACACGTTCGTGTTGTCGACGACGAGCGTCGCGATCCGGTTGCCGACGGTGCCGATGGCAGACGCCCGCATGTCATCGAACGCGACGGAGATCGTGTCGCTCGCCTCGGCGCCCACCCGGTAGGTGGCCGAGCCGTTGCCGATCGCCGTGACGATGGTCTTGCCGTTCAGGTCCGTGAACGTGTCGTCCACGGTCTTGGCGGCGGCGCCCACGATCGTAATCGTCGTCGTGTGCACGCCGTTGAACGACACCGTGAGCGACCCATCGACGCCGATCGTGCCGTCGAGGTTGACCGCGTCGGTGGAGTTACCGCCCTGCGTGATGCGCAGCGTGGTGGCGTTGATCTTCGACAGCGTGTAGGTCGTGACCGCCAGCGGGTCCGACTTCAGCTTGCTCACGTCCACGCTCGAGACGTCCGCCACGGCGGTGGTGGTCAGCTGGAAGCCGGTCTTGACCTGCGACGTCGCGTCGAGTGCGGTCGACAGCGAGCCCGTGAGCAGGTTCAGGCCGTTGAACTTCGTGCGCGCCGCGATGTTGTCGATCTCATTGCGCAGCGTCAGCATCTCTTCGCCGATGGCCGTGCGGTCGGAGGCGGAGAGCGTGCTGTTGCCGGCCTGGACGGACAGCTCGCGCATGCGCTGGACCAGGCCGTGCACCTCGCTGAGCGCGCCTTCAGCCGTCTGGATCATCGAGATGCCGTCCTGGCCGTTGCGCGCGCCCTGCGTGAGGCCGCGAATGAGCGACCGCATCTTCTCGCTGATCGCCAGTCCGGCCGCGTCGTCCGCGGAGCGGTTGATGCGCAGACCGCTGGAGAGCTTCTCCAGCGCCTTGCTCATCTTGACGGACGTGATGTCCAGGTTTCGCTGCGCGTTGATCGCCATGACGTTGGTATTGATGCGCATTGCTCGTTCGGCCTCCTCTGCCGCGCCCCGCCGTGCATCCCTGCCGGCGGTATGTGCCGCGCCGCCCTGGCGCGTGCGTCCTGCGCAAATCATCGCGTCGAGGCCACCGCGACCGATCGGGGAACGGGCGCATCTCGCCCTGGGACGCCGCGTACGGGGCGCCGAGTACGGGCCGCGCCTGTTCGGGACGCCCAGTACGCGCTGCCCCCGACGCCTGAAGCGGCGCTAGCGCGCCGGCGTGCCTGTGGCCGTGCCCGTGGCCGTGCCCGTCGCGGGCGGCGTCGACGTGGGGGCCGGCGCCGCGCCGCCGCCGGAGCGGCGTGCGATCTGCAGCTGCAGCTCCACGGCCGTGTAGTTCTCGTCCTGCTCGAACGTATCGATGCTCAGCGTGCCCACGGTGCCGTTGTCCGCGCTCGCGAACTCGAGCTGGGTGGCGAAGCCGGCGGCCTGGTCCGCATTGAGGCGCAACCCCTGTTGCTCGAGCGCGGAGCGGTACTGCGTGGCGACATCGGTCGCCGAGGCGCGCGTTAGCAGCGTGACCTGGTAGCTGGTCCCAGCCTCCTGCGTGGCCCACTGCACGGCGATTGGCACGCTGCCGTTCAGCGCTAGGAAGCGCGGGAAGTCCCGCGGTAGCGGACGCGGGCCCGGCAGCGCGAAGATCGGCTCGATCTGCTGCGTGGGCGCTACCTGAACGATATAGATCACGCCGGTCCGCACGGCCTTACCCTCGCCCAGGCTACGCAACGCGGCCTGCACGCCCGCGGTGTCAGTGATGTCCTTGCCGGCCACCTTGCGCAGCCGGTCGCCCTGCTGCAGCCCGGCCGCCACGGCCCCGCCCGCGCCGGTGCGCGCGACCACCACGCCGCCGTCGCGCGTCTGCAGCTCCGCCCCCAGCACCGGCACGAACGCGTGGCGCGGCACCTTGATCGTGCGGTCCTTGCCGTCCCGCGCGACCACGATCTCGAACTCGTCGCTTGCCGGCAGTGGCTGCACGACGGCGGTGCCCTGGAGGTCCGCGGAGCGCGTGCTCTGGAACCGATACGCTGCCACGCCCTCGTTCAGCTGGCCGCCCACCACCTGCCACGGCGTCTCGTCCAGCAGCCCGCGCATCGCGTCGGACACCGTCGGCTCGTCGCGCTCGACCTCGTACATGATGAAGAACAGCTGCTCGCCGTCGGCGCGGGTGACGCGCGCAGAGCCCAGCAGCTTCGACTGCGGCGGCTGTGGCAGCGTCAACAGGTCGGCCTTCGGCGTCTGGTCGGTGCGCTCCGGGTTCAGCGCCGCCGCGAGCTCCGGCGAGAGCGCCCCGGGGGTCGTCACGACATCGGCGCCGACGCTCTCGCCGATGCGCAGGAACAGGTCCGTCAGCGCCTGGTCGTCGGTCCCGTCGCCCCGTCCGCAGGCGGCCGTCAGCGCGATCGTCGCGACGACTGTCCAGCGCGCGAGGCGTGCGCGCGCCCCGCGCCCGGCGATCCAGCGACCCGCGGGTACAGACCAGCGCTGCATGGCAGCCCCCTTCGAACCTGCGTCCGCCCGACTTGGGGGCGGTGGGAGCGACCCGTGCGCAGCAGCGCGTCTGTACCACGGCCGGGAGTTCGGGGCGGCGGGGCGAGAGGGGTTGGGGTGGGTGAGGGGATTTGAACCCCCGCTCTCCAGGGCCACAACCTGGCGCCTTTGACCGCTAGGCGACACCCACCACGAAACGCGCGCGCGGCCCGATGGCCGCGGCAGGAGTGTAACACCGGCCTCCGTGGCGCGGCCACCAGCGCCGCTAGGCGCGCAGCAAGTACGGCCGCGGGTCGCGCGGCGCGCCGCCGACGAGCACCGACAGCTCGAGCAGCCCCTGTCCGCCCCCCGCCCCGCTCGCCGGGCCGGCCGCGAGCACGCCGAGCTGCTGGCTACGCGCCACGCGCTCGCCCGCGATGACCGCCACCTCGGCGAGCCCGCCGAGCACCGTCTGCCACTCGCCGCCGTGATCGAGCACCACACGCTGCGCGCCCGCCTCGCCTCGCACCGCGCTCACCACGGCATCCGCGGGGGCGAGCACCGCGCTGCCGGCGCCGCCGAGCCACTGCAGCGCCTCGCCCGAGACGCGCTCGGCGAGCACCGTCCCCAGCGGCGGCACCAGCACCCCGCCCCCGCCGCGGCCGCCGAACACCGCCGCGCTCACGCCCGCCCCCGGCCGCACCTTCGGCGCCTGATCGCCGAGGATCGCGGCCAGGTACTGCTTCGTCTCGGCGGGCAGCGCGCGCTCCCATTGCGCTCCGTGCGCGCGCACGAGCGTCTGCACATGGCCCAGCCCGGAGTTGTACGCCGCCAGCGCCTTGCGCACGTCGCCGTCCAGGGCGGCCAGGTTGTGGCGCATCGTCTCCGCGCCGGCGCGCAGCGCCGCTTCCGGATCCGTGCGTCGGACGTTTGGGTAGAACTGCGGCATCAGCTGCGCGATGCCCTCCGCGCCGGCGCTGGAACGCCGCTGCCCGAAGACCACCGCGGGGTCGTACCCGGACTCCTGCTGGATCTGCCGCTCGAACAGCTCCCCGAACCCCGGCGCGACCACGCCATCGCCGAGCTTGCGCGTGAGCGCGCGCCAGCCGAACGGGTCGCCGGCACCGCCCGCGCCCGCCGACCAGGAGAGCGCCTGCTCGCGGTAGCCGGCGTCGGTCGCCTCCGGCGGAGCGGCCGCGGCGCTGGCGGCGGCGCCGTTCCACGCGCGCCCGTCGCGAATCGCGGCGATCGCGTCGCGCAGCTCGGCGATCTGCGTGCGCGGCGCGCCGAGCGCCTGCGCCAGCACGGCCGTGAACTGCTGCGTGGGCGCACGCTCCGGGGCCGCGCGTTCCGGGGCCTGGCGTGCTGCCGCGTCCGCGCCGTCGACGCGCATGCGCTCACCTCCGCGCCATTCGCGTCGTTTGGTTCGTGGCGCTGTCCGGAGCAGCCTACGCGCGCGGTCTGCAGCGGGCGCAGCGGGGAACGCCCGCGTTCGGCGTCCGCACCACCCTACTCGCGGCTCACGCGGTGAGTACCCGCCCGCCACCGCGGACCGTCACTCAATCGGCGGCCCGAGCCTGCGGTACGCGCCCGCATAGAACAGCAGCGGCGCGGCCTCCGGCCGCTGGACGTCCACCGCCAGCACGCGGCCGATGTAGATCGTGTGGTCGCCGCCCTCGATCCGCTCGTGCACGGCGCACTCGAGCCAGGCGACGGCGTCGCGCAGGATCGGTGCGCCGCTCGCGCCGGGGCGGTGGGGCACGCCGAGCATCCCGTCGACGCCCGGCCGCGCGAACCCGCGCGATACGTCGAGCTGCTCCTCGGCGAGCACATTGACCGCGAATACGTCGACGGTGCCCAGCTGCGTATGCGCGGCGCCGTGCCGATCCACGCAGACGAGCAGCAGCGTGGGCTCGAGCGAGACCGATGCGACCGCGTTGGCGGTCATGCCCCGGCGCACGCTGCCGGTGTCCCACGTCACCACGGTCACCCCGGTGGCGAAGCGGCCGATCGCGTCTCGGTAGCGCCGCGGGTCGATTAATGGAGCCGCGGTCATGGGCCGTCCCCTCGGCGGGCGCCGTCGCGCCGGGGTCATCCTAGCCGCGCGCGAGGCGCTCGTCACACGAACGCGTGGGACAATCGCCCAATGCAGGAGCCGGAGCCGCATCCCCGCACGCCCGCCGAGGAGCTCACCGCGCTCCACGCAGCGGGCGACCGCGCCGCGCTCGTCCGCGCCGCCGCAGCGCTCCACCCTGCCGACCTCGGCGAGGTGTTCGCGAGCGACGAGGGCGAGCTGCGCGCGCTGTTGCTCGACGTGCTGCCGGGCCGCCAGGTCGGCGCCACGCTCGCGTACATCGAGCCCCGCTACCGGAACGCACTGCTCGTCGGCCTCGCGCCTGCGCGCATCGCCGAGGTGCTCAGCGCCGTCGCGGACGACATCGCGACGGACGTCATCCAGGAGCTGCCGGACGAGATCGCCGACGCAGCGCTGACCGCGATGCCCGTGGCGCTGCAGCGCCAGGTCGGCCGGCTCATCGAGTACGGCCCGGAGACCGCCGGTGGCCGCATGACCGGCCAGCGCATCGCCGTTGGCCCCGAACGCACCGTGCGCGAGGTGATCGACTTCCTCCGCTCGCTTCGCCCGAATACGGAACAACCGTTCTATGTGTACATCACGGACGCCGCGAACCGGCTGAGCGGCGTGCTCAACCTGCGCTGGCTGATCACCGCGCCCCCTGATACGCCCGTCGGCACGCTGGCCGCCACCGCCGCCGTCTCCGTCACCGCCGACACCGACCAGGAGGAGGCCGCGCGTCTGCTCAAGCGCTACAACCTGCTCGCGCTGCCGGTCGTGGACGGCGCAGGACGGCTGCTGGGCACGGTCACCGCCGACGACCTGCTGGACGTGCTCGAGGACGAGGCGACCGAGGACATGTACCGCATGGTCGGTGTGGACGTGGACGAGGACCTGCGCGGCGTGGGCCGTTCCGTGCGCCACCGCCTGCCGTGGCTGGCCGTGAACCTCGGCACCGCCACGCTCGCCGCGGCGGTCGTCTCGCTGTTCGAGGACACGATCACGCGGCTCGCGCTGATCGCCGCGTTCATGCCGATGGTGGCCGGTATGGGCGGCAACGCCGGCATCCAGACCGTCACCGTCGTCGTGCGCTCGCTGGCGCTCGGCCGCATCGCGCCGCGAGACGCCTGGGGCGTGCTGCGCCACGAGCTCGCGGTGGGGCTGATCATCGGCGTGGCGATCGGCGTGCCCGTGGGCATCGCCGGCTGGGCGATCGAGGGCAGCCCGGTGCTCGGGCTGATCGTGGCCGCCGCGATGTGCGCGAACATCGCAAACGGCATGGTTACCGGCGTCGCGGTGCCCTTGCTGCTGCACCGCGCCGGGCAGGACCCGGCCATCTCCGCGGGCATCTGGATGACCACCTTCACGGACGTGATCGGCTTCCTGCTGCTGCTGGGCCTCGCCACGCTCTTCCTCGACGCGCTGCTCTGAGCCCCGCGCGCAGATCGGGCCCGCACCGCCCCCGCCGCGGGCCGACCCTGATGCGCCGCCCCGGCCCCGCCGTCAGCATGGGTGCATGGCGCAACACGCGAGCCACGCCGCCTTCGGGAAGCAGCCCAAGCACGCCTACGTCCAGTGGGACGAGGCGGTCCAGTGGGGCTGCTCGCTCAAGGGCTGGAATTGCTGCGTCGACAAGGGCATCGCGGTGCGCCCGTACGACCTCGTGCGTTTGCGGCACGCGCTGGGCCGGCCCTCGAATGAGATCACGTCCGACGAAACGGTCACGTTCGCGTGGCACGGCGGCTTGCTGATCGGCTCGCTCGCACACAAGCCCTACACGCCGGGCCACGTCGCGTGCACGTTCTTCGAGGAGATGACGAACGTCGGCGCTCGCGCCCTGCGCGAGAGCGACCCGGACGCCTTCGCCGCGCTGCCGGAGCGCGTGCGCGCGGCCGCCGATGCGCCCGCGAAGGGCGAGTACCGCGTCGCCGGCCTCTGCGGCGCGCATCAGAACCGCCCCGAGGTCTGCCGCGCCTTCCCGTACCAGCGCGAGGTCGGGCTCGTGCTGGCCGACGGCACGCTCGAGGATGTGCGCGCCCGCCGCGTGAACCTCTGTGGCTCCTGCGCGCTTTCCACGCCCACGACGCCCCGCGAGGTCGTGGCGACCGAGGACGTCGCCGAGTACTGGCGCGCGAACGACGCGTTCAGCGCGGTCGCGTCCTACTACCGCTCGCGCGGCGCAGGGAACTTCGACGATCCGCGCTACCGCCGCCTGCCCCTGCCACAGGCGGACCTGACGCAGCTGTGGGCGGCGATGTACCTGCCCGACTCGGACCCCGTGGTGCGCGAACGCTACCCGGAGCAGTGGCGCGCGCCGCTCGACATCGAGGGCGACCGCGCGATCCACGCGCTCGTGCTGGAGCACGCGCTCGACCGGCTGGACGCGCTGCTGGCGCAGCTCGGCGTCGACAGCGCGGCGCTCGGCACGAAGGGTGCGCCCGACGTGCCGCGTCCGCAGCTCGATCGGCTGCTCGATCCCTCGCGCGAGCCGATCCCGCCCGCGGCGCCGCTCACGTTCGCTCCCGAACGACGCGTCGACGACGCCCCGCGGCCCGAGGCCACGGCTGACACGTCTGCCGCCTGATCGCACCGCTCACGCGCCGCTCTGCATGACGACGAGGCCCCCGCGTCACCGCGGGGGCCTCGTGCCGAACGAACTGGGAGCCGAGCGGCTACCCCTGGAGCAGCGAGAGCGCGATCTGCGCCGAGCTGTTCGCCTGCGACAGGACGGACACGCCGGCCTGCTGCATGATCTGCCGCGTGACCAGCTCCGAGGACAGCTTCGCGATGTCCGCGTCGCGGATGCGCGACTCGGAAGCGCTCAGGTTCTCGGCCGCCACGCCCAGGCTCGTGATCGCCGTCTCGATCTGGTTCTGCGCCGCACCGAACTTCGCGCGCTGGGTGCTGACTTCCTGGATCGCTGTGTCGACCGACGCGAGCAGGGTGTTGGCCTTGCCCACCGTGGACACGTTGGTGTTGTCCACGATCAGCGTGCCGATCTTGCTGGCGCCACCGAGGGCGGACGCCTGCATGTCGGCGTACGACACCGAGATCGTGTCCGACGACTCCGAGCCGACCTGGTACGCCGCCGAGCCGGCGCCGATCGCCGTGACGATGGTCTTGGTGTTGAGGTCCGTGAGGATGTCGTCAACAGTCTTGGCGGTCACACCGACGACCGTGATCGACGCCGAGTGCACGCCGTTGAACGCGAACGTGATCGTGCCGTCCGCGCCGATCGTGCCGTCCGTGTTGACCACGTCGGTCGACTGGCCGCCCTGGGTGATGCGCAGCGTCGTGGCGTTGACCTTCGACAGCGTGTACGTCGTGACACCGGCCGGGTCCGCCTTCAGCTTGCTCACGTCCACCGCAGCGACGTCCACGACGGCCGTGGTCGTCAACTGGACACCGGTCTTGACCGTCGAAGTTGCGTCCTGCGTGGTGGACAGGGAGCCCGTGAGCAGGCTCAGGCCGTTGAACTTCGTGCGCGACGCGATGTTGTTGATCTCGTTCTTGAGCGTCAGCACCTCTTCACCGATCGCCGTGCGGTCGGACGCCGAAAGGGTGCTGTTACCGGCCTGCACGGCCAGCTCGCGCGTGCGCTGGAGGATGCCGTGCACCTCGTTCAGCGCGCCTTCAGCGGTCTGCAGCATCGAGATGCCGTCTTGCGCGTTGCGGGCGCCCTGATTGAGGCCGCGCACCTGCGCGCGCAGCTTCTCGCTGATGGCAAGGCCGGCGGCGTCGTCGGCGGCGCGGTTCACGCGCAGACCGCTCGACAGCTTCTCGAGCGCCTTGCTCATCTTGCCCCCGGTGACGTCCAGGTTGCGCTGGGCGTTCAGGGCCTGGATGTTCGTGTTGACGATCAGTGCCATGGCTGGTTCGGCCTCCTGTGCCGTACCCGGCATCACGCCGGGACCGATGGGCGCCCGCCTGCGCCCGTAGGGAGCCCCTCGCACGGGGGCTCGCGGCAATCATCGGCAGCGCCTACCCCGCTCCTTAGGGGGACGCACCCCCTACGCCGAGGGGACCTCCAGGCACCGAGCGAGGGCAGCGCCACCCGCCGCAGGGCCGCCCCGTACGGGCGCCGGGCGCGCCAATTCGGGGCGCACCGGGCCGCGGGCGCTCTCCTTCCCGAGCGGCGCCCGTACCCCGTGCTCGTAGCATCCGCACATGACCGCACGTCCGACCCAGCGCCCCGCCGAGCACCCGTCCGCGCGCCCCGCCGAGCGGCTGCTCGTCTGCGGTTGGGACGACGCGCTGCCCCCGCTGCTGCGCGCGCTGGACCGCGAGGCGGGGCTGCGCGCGTGTGCCATCGGCGACACACGTGCTGGGCAGCTGATCCGCGCGCGCCAGGCCACCGGCGCGCCCTGCTACCAGCACGTGCGCGAGATGCTGCGCGTGGCGGAGGCCGACGTCGTGCTGGCCGCCGGGGCGCGCTCTGCGGCCGGCGCGGCCGAGCGGGCCGCCGCGCGGGCGCAGGACCTGCTGCTCTTCGGCCCCGCCATGGACGGCGACGCGCTGGCCGCAGCCGCCGCGGCGGTGGCCCGCCACGACGCCGCCTGCTTCGTGCTGCGACCGGCGCTGC
>CAMDBZ010000004.1 GCA_945889565.1 Thermoflexus hugenholtzii JAD2
CTTCGGTGGCTACGCGAGCGCGCTCGCCGTGCTCTCCGGAGTCGCGGGCGTTGCCCTCGCGCTCACGTGTGCCGAGGTCGCGTTGGGCATGGGCAGGACGCCCAGCCCCGCCGACCGCGAGCGTCGCTAACCCTAGGGCCAGCGGCGGATGGGAGGTCCAATGCCACGGGTAACGGAACGTGATATCTGGATACGCTCGACCGACCAGGATGCCGACGGCATCGTGAACAACGCCCACTACTTCGAGTTCTTCGAGCAGGCGCGTCTCGATCACCTCATTTCGCTCGGTGTCATCGTGCGCCCACGACCGCTGGGCACGGCGGACCGACCCTTCACCATCGCTGAGACGAGCTGCCGATTCCTGGCGCCGCTGCGCCACCACGACACGATCGTCGCCCAGGCATGGACCGAGGAGATCAGGAATCGGAGCTTCACGTTCGGGTACCGCCTCCTGCGCTCCGTTGTAGGCAACATTGTTGCCGAGGGAAGCTCCGTGCAGGTGTGGCTCGACGAGGAGGGCCGCCCGACACCGCTCCCGTCGCATGTCCGCGCGGCGCTCGAGGGCTCGCTATCCCCGGACGCCGTGCCGCCGCACCCATAGTCCGCATCCGCCCTGTCAGCGCGCTGCCCACGGGCCTCGCGTCGGGTCGTTAGAATGTGCGGGCTTGCGAGGGCGCGGGGCGGAGGTGGGTGATGGCCGTCGAGCCTGGTCGTGTCGAGCTGGGTCGCGTGATGACGGCGATGGTGACGGCGTTCGCGCCGGACGGGTCGGTGGACTACGCCGCGTGCGGGGAGCTCGCGCGCGCGCTGCTGGGGTCGGGGTCGGACGGGCTCGTGCTTACCGGCACCACCGGCGAGACGCCGACGCTCTCGATCGCGGAGCAGATCGCAGTGTGGCGCGCGGTGCGGCGGGCGGTCGGCCCGGAGGCGGTGCTCGTCGCCGGGGCGTCGACGAACTCGACCGCGGAGTCGCTGGAGATGGTGCGCGAGGGCGCGGGCGCGGGCATGAGCGCGCTGATGTTCACCGTGCCGTACTACAACAAGCCGCCGCAGGAGGGGTTGTACCGCCACTTCCGCACGCTGGCCGAGGCGACGCCGCTGCCGTGCATCCTCTACAATATCCCGAGCCGGACCTCGCTCAACATGACGGCTGAGACGACGCTGCGGCTCGCGCGCGACGTGCCGAGCATCGTGGGCATCAAGGAGGCGGCAGGCGACCTGGCGCAGGTGGACGCGATCGTTGCGGGGGCGCCGGCGGGCTTCCGCGTGTGGTCCGGGGACGACAGCGCGACGCTGGACGTGATGCAGCACGGCGGCTGGGGCGTGGTGTCGGTGGCGGCCCACCTCGTCGGTGCGCAGATCCACGCGATGGTGGACCTGGCGGCGGCGGGCCGCTGGGACGAGGCGCGCGCGGAGGAGGCGCGGCTGATGCCGCTCTTCAGCGTGTGCTTCGTGGAGACGAACCCGATCCCGGTGAAGTGGGCGCTGGGCCACCTGGGCTTCGCCGTCGGCGACCCGCGGCTGCCGCTCGTGCGCGCCTCGGAGGCGGCGCAGGAACGCATCGCGGCGGAGCTGGCGCGGCACCAGCTGGACGTGCTCGTGCGGGCGTAGGCGGGGGCGCTACCTTGGGCGCCGAGGGCCGCGCAGCGTGTCGTCGCGCTGATTGAGGCGCGGTCCCCCGCCGTATCCAAGCTGCTGCTGCATGAGCCTTGCTACTTCAGCCGAGGTGTAGGCGCTGAACGCGGTGGGCCCGCGAATCCGCTCCGTTACGCCTGCTGCTGCTCGGTTGCCCCGACCCAGGTCGATCAGGCGGATTCGGGGGTTCTCGAGGTGCGGCGACCATTGCTCATATGCGCTGACGAGATACCGCGCCAAGTGCGCGATCAGGTTGTTCCCCCTCCCCGGTCTCAGGGGTCGGATTCGCAGGAGTCGTCCTGTTCCGTCGCTGAGCGTCGTGTAGACGGCCGCCCACACCTCGGGCTCGCGGTGCTGATCGAAGGTCAGTACCCAACTGCACCGCAACTCATCGAGAAGGCGCAGCAACGCCGCGTCGTCCCGTTCCCCGCGAAAGCGGGTGGCCCGCACGTCGAGCGCCTCGTGTCCAAGGGAACGCAGGAGCAGCTCGACCTCTGGAGGCACGTGCTCGTCGAGCAGGAAGCGGACTATGCGGCCACCACCCTCTCGAACTCGATCGCCCGGTCGATATCCGCACGGTCGATTCGGTACAGGGCGGCAGTCTGTGCGGGGCCGATATCGCGTGCGATGCCGGCAACAAAGCGAGTTTCGAGCACAGTGCCCCGCAAGGTCGGCTGACCGAGGTTGACCAACGGAGCCATTGTCACCGCGTCGCTGAACGCCCCGAGTTCTCCCAGAGGGCCTCTCGCCGCGATCCGACGCAATACTGCCTCCACGGCGCTGCCCACGCTACTGAGATCAACCGGCCAGTCCAGCTCGAACTGGCCGCCGCGCATCACGAGCATGGGCGCCAACCCGGGCAGTCGGGCGGCGATGTCACCGGCTTCCGCGAAGATGGGCAGCAGGTACCACGTGGGGATAACCGCGTCCAGGAAGTCGATCGCGCGGCGTATGCGGAGGGTTGGCACGTGCGTGGTGAGCTGACCGGCGACCTGCAACCGGAGGTAGTCGACCCAGCTGTACAGGCGAGGAATGCCTCGCCGGCCGGGCCGGAGATGCGCTTCCAGCAGCCCTGATCGATGCCAGTATTGGAGCTGAGAGGGCGTCAATCCGGTGAGCCGGCTCACCAGTGCCGAGCGCAGCCCTGCAATATGCACTTCAGCAGGCAGCTCTACTGGATCAGGGGCGCTGACTAGGCTCTGCATGCGGGCATCTTACTCGGGGAAGGGCACCCCGGTGGCCTCCGGTGGTACACTGCCCGTCTCGCCCTCTGGCTGGCCGAAAGGCGACGGCGTATCTCGACGATTGACGAGAAATGCGGCGTGTTTGGTGTCTTCGCGCCCGGCGAGGACGTGGCGCGGCTTACGTTCTTCGGGCTGCATGCGTTGCAGCATCGTGGGCAGGAATCGGCGGGGATCGCCTCGAGCGACGGGGAGCGCATCGCGCTGTACGCGCAGATGGGGCTCGTGTCGCAGGTGTTCGACGAGGCCGCGCTCGAGGGGCTGCAGGGGATTGCGGCGATCGGGCACACGCGCTACTCGACGACCGGGGCGAACGTGGCGTGCAACGTGCAGCCGCTGCTGGTGGAGGACCGCGCGGGCTACCTGCCGCTGATCGACGGTCAGCCGCGGCAGCTGGCGCTCGCGCACAACGGCAACATCGTGAACGCCGATATCCTGCGGGCGGACCTCGAGTCGCAAGGTGTCGAGTTCGAGACGACGACGGACTCCGAGGTGCTGGCGCAGCTGCTGGCGACGGCGCCGGGGGCGACGTGGGAGGCGCGCTTCGCGACGCTGATGCGGCGCGCGAACGGCGCGTACTCGCTGACGGTGCTGACGCGCGACGCGATTTTCGGCGTGCGCGACCCGAACGGCATCCGCCCGCTGTGCATCGGCAAGCTCGACGCGGGGCATGCCGGGTACGTGTTCGCGTCGGAGACCTGCGCGCTGGACCACCTGGGCGCGACGTTCGTGCGCGAGGTGGAGCCGGGCGAGGTGGTGCGCATCGACCGGTACGGCATCACGTCGTGGCGGGTGGCGGAGCCGTTGCGGCCGGCGTTGTGCCTGCTGGAGTACATCTACTTCGCGCGGCCGGACTCGCGGATGCGCGGGCAGCTGCTGTACCAGGCGCGCATGCGCATGGGGGAGCAGCTGGCGATCGAGCACCCGGCGGAGGCGGACATCGTGATCGGCATCCCGGACTCGGCGACGGCGGCGGCGATCGGCTACGCGCGCGGGTCGGGGATTCCGTACGTCGAGGCGCTGGTGAAGAACCGCTACGTGGGGCGCACGTTCATCCAGCCGGACCAGCGGCTGCGGGACCGCGGCGTGCAGCTGAAGTTCAACCCGCTGCCGGAGCTGCTGGAGGGGCGCCGCGTGGTGGTGGTGGACGACACGATTGTGCGCGGGACGACAACGCCGCGCGTGGTGGCGATGCTGCGCAAGGCGGGGGCGCGCGAGGTGCACATGCGCATCACCTCGCCGCCGATCCAGCATCCGTGCTTCTACGGCGTGGATATGGCGACGCGGGGCGAGCTGATCGCGGCGCACCAGGGCGTCGACGATATCCGGCAGCACATCGGCGCGGACACGCTCGGCTACCTCTCGATCGAGGGGACGGCGGCGGCGACGCGGCAGCCGGAGGAGACGCTGTGCACGGCGTGCTTCACGGGCCAGTACCCGCGCGAGGTGCCGTTGCAGCTGGACAAGTTCGTGCTGGAGCAGCCGGTGGCGCGGGCCCGGCACGCCATCCCACTCGGAGGGCCGTTGACGGTCGTGGGCGCTCCCCCCGCTGCTCGCTAAGCGAGCGGGTATGGACGGCCCTCCGGGCCGAGGGACCCGCCCGCCCGCCCTTTTTCCGGGGGCTTCGCCCCCCCCTTTTCCGGACGGTGCGGCGGACGAGTCGGTTGAGCTACGCAACGGCCTCGTGGTCACGTTGGTGACTGGGCCAGCGGATGAGCGCGTGCGCCGGTTCGCAGCCGCTGCAAGTCGGCGTCGGGCGCGCGCGTGCGTAACGTGGCGGCGGGTGCGCTTTCGCTCGATAGCGCGGGGCGCGTAGGCTAGTTGCATCACTCCCTCCCCCGGACGAGGATCACGCCGCTGTGAGCACGGGCCCGGACCAACCGTTGCGCTACGCCGACGCGGGCGTCGACATCGACGCGGCGGAGGCGACGGTCGCGCGCTACGGCGAGATCGCGCGGCGGACGCAGCGGCCGGAGGTGCTGGGGAGCCTCGGGTCGTTTGCTGGGCTGTTCCGGCTGCAGGGGTACCGGGACCCGGTGCTCGCGAGCAGCACGGACAGCGTGGGCACGAAGGTGCTGGTGGCGGCGGCGGCAGGGCGCTTCGACACTGTGGGCCAGGACCTGGTCAACCACTGCGTGAACGACATCCTGACGACGGGCGCGCAGCCGCTGTTCTTCCTCGACTACCTGGCGACTGCGGACCTGCCGCAGGCGCAGCGCGTGGAGATCGTCGCGGGCATCGGGCTGGCGTGCGAGGAGAACGGCGTCGCGCTGATCGGTGGGGAGACGGCCGACCTGCCGGACCTCTACCGCACCGGCGACTACGACATCGCCGGCTTCATCGTCGGCGCGGTCGAGCGCGACGCGGTCATCGACGGCGCGCGCATCCGCGCGGGCGACGTGCTGGTGGCGCTGCCATCGAGCGGGCTGCACACGAACGGCTACTCGCTGGTGCGCGCCGCGTTCGGGTTGGCGAAGGGCGCGGACGCGGCGCACGACCGCGCGGTGCTGGACACCGCGTACGCGGAGCTGGGCGGGACGCTCGGCGATGCGTTGCTCGCGGTGCACCGCTCGTACCTCGGGGCGCTCGAGCCGCTGCTTCCGCGTATCCACGGCTGGGCGCACATCACGGGCGGCGGCATCCCGGGCAACCTGCCGCGCATCCTGCCCGAGGGGCTGGGCGCGTTCATCGACGCGGGCTCGTGGCGCACGCCGCCGCTGTTCGCGGTGATCCAGCGGCAGGGGCGCGTGGCGGACGGCGAGATGTACCGGACGTTCAACATGGGGGTGGGCGCGATCCTCGCGGTGGCAGCGGAGGACGCGCCGGGCGTGCTGGCTGCGCTGCCCGAGGCGTGGGCGCTGGGGGCGGTGGAGGCTCAGGCGGCAGGCGTGTCGGTGGTGCGCGGCCTACCGCTCGCCTGAGGTCACTTGCCGTGACGGGCACGGGTCAGGAAGCGCGTGGACACCGCCCGCGGGCCCGAGTAGGCGGGGCGTGCGTTGGAGCGGCGCCGCGGGTGGGCCGGTCGAGCGAAGGGGGCGCGTGATGCGGGCATTGCTCGCGGTGTACGACAAGGCAGGCATCGTCGAGCTCGGGGCGGGGCTGCACGCGCTCGGCTGGGAGCTGTACTCGACGGGCAACACGCAGCGCGTGCTGGTCGCAGGCGGCGTGCCGGCGCGCGCAGTGGCGGAGCTGACGGGGCACCCGGAGGTCTTCGGCGGGCGGGTGAAGACGCTGCACCCGAAGGTGCACGGCGGGCTGCTGTTCCGGCGCGGGCACGCGGGCGACGAGGCGGAGGCGCAGGAGCACGGCATCGACGCGATCGACATGGTCGTGGCGAACCTGTACCCGTTCGCGGAGACGGTGCGCGGGGATGTGGCGCTGCCGCTGGCGCGCGCGCTCGAGGAGATCGACATCGGCGGGCCGGCGATGATCCGCGCGGCCGCGAAGAACCACCCGTGGGTGGTGCCGCTGGTCGACCCGGCGGACTACGTGCCGGTGCTGGAGGCGTTGCGCGCGGGGGCGCTGGACCAGGCGCGCCGGCGCGCGCTGGCGGCGAAGGCGTTCCAGCACGTCGCGCACTACGACACGCTGGTGGCGGAGTATCTGCGGGGGGACGGCGAGCCGTTCCCGGCGCAGCTGACGGTAGCGCTGACTCGCGCTGGGGAGGCGCTGCGTTACGGCGAGAACCCGCACCAGCGAGCGGCGTTCTACCGCCGCGACTCGCTGCGCGAGGTGGCGGCGGGCGTCGGCGCGGCGGTGCAGCACCACGGCAAGGGCATGTCGTACACGAACGTGCTGGACGCGGACGCGGCGTTCGCGCTGGTCGCGGACTGCGCCGAGCCGGCGCTCGCGATCATCAAGCACACGAACCCGTGCTGCTTCGCGACGGGCGCGCTGCCGCTCGCCGAGCTGTACGAGCGGGCGCTCACGGAGGGCGACGCGGTGTCGGCGTACGGCGGCATCGTGGCGGTGAACCGGCCGCTGGACATGGCGCTGGCGAGCGCGTTGCGGGAGCGGCTGAGCCCGGTGGCAGGTGTGCGCATGTTCTTCGAGATCGTGATCGCGCCGGGGTTCGCGGACGGGGCGCTGGCGCACCTGCAACGCAAGTCGGCGGACCTGCGCATCCTCGAGGCGCCGCTGGGCGAGCCGGGTGCGGCACGGCAGGAGCTGCGCTCCGTGCGCGGTGGGATGCTGGTGCAGGACGTCGACGCGGGGGACGGTGGCGACGGCCTGGCGCCGGTGTCGAGCGCGCAGCGCGCGCCGACAGCGGGCGAGCTGGCGGACCTGCGGGTGGCGTGGACGGTGTGCAAGCACGTGAAGTCGAACGCGATCGTGCTGGTGCGCGATGGCGTGCTGGTGGGCATGGGCGCGGGGCAGCCGAATCGCGTGGAGAGCGCACGGCTGGCGGTGCGCGCGGCGGGCGAGCGGGCTTCTGGTGCGGTGCTGGCGTCGGACGCGTTCTTCCCGTTCCCGGACACGCTGGAAGTCGCGGCGGCGGCGGGGGTGATGGCGGCGATCCATCCTGGCGGGTCGATGCGCGACGCGGAGTCGGTGCAGGTGGCCGACGCGCGCGGGCTCGCGCTGTGCACGACAGGCGTGCGGCACTTCCGGCACTAGCACGGGAGTGCGCGCGGGTCGCGGCTGTGTGCGCGGCGTGACCTGAGCGCGCGGCTGGCCTAGGATGGAGCGCGCATGGCGCTCGTCGACCTCGTTATCCCGGTGTACAACGAAGAGCACGTCCTGGCGGCGAGCGTCGCGCGGGTGCTCGCGTGGTGCGATGCGCACCCGGAGCATCGCTGGCGCGTGGTGGTCGCGAACAACGCCTCGACGGACGGCACGCTGGCGGTGGCGCGGGGCCTCGAGGCGGCGCACCCGGGGCGGGTGGTGGCGCTCGACGTGCCGGTGAAGGGGCGCGGCATCGCGCTGCGGGTGGCGTGGCTCACCTCCGATGCGGACGTGTCGGCGTACATGGACGTCGACCTCTCGACGGACCTCGCGCACGTGCCGGCGCTGGTCGACCCGCTGGTGGCGGGCGAGGCGGACGTGAGCTACGGGACGCGGCTGCACCGGCTGTCGCAGACGCAGCGCTCGCTGAAGCGGGAGCTGATCTCTCGAACGTACGTACTGATCTTGCGGATCGCCGCCGGGTTACGGGTGTCGGACGCGCAGTGCGGGTTCAAGGCGATCCGGCGGGACGTGGCGCGCGCGGTGGTGCCGCTGGTGCGCGACACGCGCTGGTTCTTCGATTCGGAGCTGTTGCTGGTGGCGCAGGAGAACGGGTATCGCCTGCGGGAGGTGCCGGTGCGCTGGGACGAGGACGCGGACACGCGCGTGCACATCGTGAGCACAGCGCTCGAGGATCTGCGGGGTATCTGGCGGCTGCGTCGCGGTGGCGTGCCGCGGGTCGCGCGCGCGGCGAGCCGTGTCGAGGAACGCGCGCGATAGACGGAGCGGCTTGTGCGGGCGCGCATTGACCGGAGAGCGGCGCCGGAGCGTCTGGGCGGGCCGTTTTCTTGACGCTACTCAGGGCGCTGGCTAGTATCGCCCCGCTTGTGAACTCCGGCACGGGTGGGTGCGCGGCACGCGTGCGCCGCGCAAGCCCGATGGTCGCAGAGTGGGCGACGAGGCACTGGCCGAGGGGATGCTCACGATGATTTTCGGCGAAGTCGGTGAGGCGAAAGAGCTGCTGGGCGTGGTCGTCACTGTGTTCGCGTCGCTGTTCGTGATGGTCATGCTCGGCAAGTTCTGGGAGACGTAGGCTGAAGCGCGGGCTGACGCGGGGGTCGGGGCTGGGGCTGCGAGCGCGGTCGTCGGACCGGCGGGTGGCGTGCGTGGCAACGGTCGTCGTGGCGGGTGGCCGCGGGCGCGATGGGCATGGGCGGGGAGTGCGCTGATGGCGAGCACGGAGCGTCCTGAGGGACGGAGCCTCGGCGACCGGGTCTACGACATGCTGTTCCACAACTATGTGTGGCAGTCGATCTTCCGATCCGGATACCCGAACACCCCGCGCAACCAGATGCTCGTGGTGGCGACGAACGTGTTCCTGCACCTGCACCCGACGCGCATCCATCGCACGCACGTCAAGATCACGCACACGTACTGCCTCGGAGGGCTGTCGTTCTTCCTGTTCCTGGGGCTGACGATTACCGGCGTGCTGCTGATGTTCTACTACGTGCCGTCCGTGGAACGGGCGTACGAGGACATCCTGGCGCTGGAGACGGACGTGCGGTTCGGCATCCTGATGCGCAACATGCATCGCTGGATGGCGCACGGCATGGTGATCATGGTGCTGCTGCACATGATGCGGGTGTTCTACACGGGCGCGTACAAGCCGCCGCGCGAGTTCAACTGGGTGGTCGGCGTGGTGCTGCTGGTGCTGACGTTGCTGCTGTCGTTCACGGGCTACCTGCTGCCGTGGGACCAGTTGGCGTTCTGGGCGATCACGGTGGGCACGAACATGGTGGGGTCTGCGCCGATCCTCGGCGAGCCGAACCGCTTTGCGCTGATCGGTGGGTTCGTCGTGGGGCCGGCCGCGCTGATCCGTTTCTACACGTTGCACGTGATCGGGCTGCCGCTGCTGGCGGCGATCTTCATGGCCGTGCACTTCTGGCGCATCCGTCGCGACGGCGGCCTCGCCCGGCCGCTGTAGGCGAGGAGCACGAGCATGGTCGCTACGACACAAGAAACCGCCGCCTCCCCCGCCGTGCGCGCACGCGCGCGCCGGCAGCGCGACGAGGAGCTGCTGGTCTGGCCGGACCTCGTGTTCGTGGAGTTCATCGCGGCGGTGGTGTTCACGCTGTCGATGACGGCGCTGTCGATCCTCATCAATGCGCCGCTGCTCGACCGGGCGAACGCGGGCGTGACGCCGAACCCCTCGAAGGCGCCGTGGTACTTCCTGAACCTGCAGGAGCTGCTGCTGCACATGCATCCGGCGCTGGCCGGCGTGATCGTGCCGACGGTGGCGTTGATCGCGCTGGGGGCGATCCCGTACTTCGACCGCTCGCACGACGGGCAGGGCGAGTGGCTGTCCACGCCGCGCGCGAAGCTGAACCTGATCCTCGGTGCCGTGATCGGCACTGTCGGCACGCTACTGCTGATCGTCTGGGACAGCTCGAAGCACGTGGTGCTGTGGGCGCGGCTGACGGGGAACGACGAGACCGACTGGCCGACGAAGCTGAACTGGCTGCGCAACGCACGCGCCCTGCAGGACGAGATCAACTGGCCGTCGGAGATCACCAAGATCCCGTTCGGTGAGAAGGTGTTACGCACGGACTTGCTGGGGCTGCCGCGCATCGATCTGAACTTGAACCTGCCCGCGTTGCTCGTCGAGCAGATCCTGCCGGTGACGCTGATGATCGGGCTGCCGCTGCTGATGTCGCTGGTGTTGCACAAGCGCGGGATCGCGCGGACGAAGCGCGACCATATGATCGCGCAGTTCTCCGGCTTCATCGCGGTGTACGTGGTGCTGACGATCATCGGCACGGCGTTCCGCGGGCAGGGCATGGAGCTGCTGTGGCCACAGGACGTGGTGCCGCCGGTGTCATAGTGGATAGCGCGCCGTGCGGTCGTGGCGGAGTGCCGCGGCGCGGGCGCAGCGCAGGGTGGGCGCGGCGGGACGACTGCTGAGCGACACCTGAGGAGTAGCTCGATGGCGACCGAGACGCGGGAGACTCCGGAGATTGGCAGCTCGCCGGCGGCGGGCGTGAGCGGCGACGCCTGGAACCAGGCGATCGCCACGCGCAAGACGGCGGAGGCGCCGGGCGCGCGCATCCCGGGGGCGCAAGCGTCGCGGCCGGACGTCGATGCGTCGCGCCGGCAGTTCATCCGTGCGTCGTTCTTCGGTGGGCTGGGGGTGGCGCTGCTGGGCTCGGTGGGCTTCCTGCTGGATTTCCTCTACCCACGCGGGGTGAAGGGTTTCGGCGGCCCGGTGGCGGCGGGGAAGGTGACGGATTACGCGAAGGGGGCGAACCCCAAGCACTTCGCGGACGGCCAGTTCTGGCTGGTGAACCTCGACCCCGCGGAGTCGCGGCCGGGCGGTTCGGGCGGGGCGTCCGGGCTGCTGGCGCTGTGGCACAAGTGCCCGCACCTGGGCTGCACGGTGCCGTGGCGCGCGGAGTTCAACTACGAGGGCGACCAGGGCTGGTTTCGCTGCCCGTGCCACGGCTCGACGTACACGAAGTCGGGCGTGCGGGTGTTCGGGCCTGCGCCGCGGTCGATGGACACGATGGCGATCGACATCGACGCGGCGGGCAACGTCGTCGTGCAAACGGGGGACCGCGTGCCGGGCGGGCCCGACAACGCGAAACGGGCGATCAAGCACCCGCAGCTGCCGAGCTAGGCGCGCGGGCGTGGTGGTGACTGCGGCGACTGCCCGAATGGTGGCCCGATGAACACGAGCAAACAGGTCAATATCATGATCGGCGTGCTCGGGCTGTCCGTGCTCATGTTTGGCGCGTACATGCTCAACGAAAGCAACCGCCAGGCGGAGGCCCGCACGGAGATCACGGAGCGCGTCGCCGAGCGGGGGGCGCGGTTGTTCGTGAACAACTGCCGCAACTGTCATGGCATGGAGGGGGAGGGCCACGTCGGGCCGCCGCTCAACGTGAAGGCGTTCCTCATCCTCGACGAGGGGAACCAGTACGGGGCGCTGCCGACGTCGCAGGGCGACGTGGACCTCGTGCACAACTTCCTGTTCAACACGATTGCGTGCGGGCGCACGGGCACGTTCATGCCGACATGGGCGCAGCGCTTCGGCGGGCCGCTCTCGGACACGCAGATCAAGCAGCTCGTGACGATGATGACGGAGGGTCGCTGGGACCTCGTGAAGGAGATCGGCGCGGAGCACGATTACGAGCAGTTCAAGGACGCGTACAGGGGTGCGCTGCCGGGCCTGTCGGATCACGCGCGGATTGAGCGGATCGCGGCCGGCGACGTGCCGAAGGATGTCCAGGAGAAGGTGAGCAAGCAGATCCTGGAGCAGAACCCGGCGGCGCTCTCGGCGGTGACGAAGAATTGCGGGCAGTTCACGTCGGAGACCGGCGCGGACGTGCGCAACCGCGACCCGCTGAGCGCGAAGCCGGCGCCCGCGGCCGCCTCGCCGACGCAGGCGCCGAGCGGGGGCGGGGATGGTGGTGGCGGGGCCGCGGCCGGCGCCATCGGTGCGGAGCTGACCGAGTTCAAGATCGTGCTCACTGACGAGGACGCGCCGGCCGGTAACGTGGGCTTCCGCGTGCAGAACAAGGGGCAGGTCGCGCACAACCTCACCATCATCAAGTCCGATCTGGCGCCGACGGCGCTCCCGGTTTCCGGTGGGCGTGTGAACGAGGGCCAGGTGCAAGTGGTGGGTAAGACCGCCGACCTTGCGGGCGGGCGCTCGGCGAACCTCAACGCGAACATGCAGACCGGGAAGTACGTGCTGATCTGCAATGTGCCGGCGCATTACCAGTCCGGGATGCGTGTCGGGTTCACGGTGGAGTAGCTTCGAGAAGCGGCGATGCCCGGTCGGGGCGGAGGGGGTGTGCGGTGCCAGTGACGACGGGTAAGCGATACAAGTGCACGGAGTGCGGCGCCGAGTTCATCGTCACTCGTGGCGGTGACGGCGAGCTCCGCGGCTGCAATAACACGGCGCTCCAGCAGCTGTAGGAGGCTCCTCATGGCGGTCGCACTGGGTAAGCGGTACAAGGATGAGAACTCCGGCGTGGAGGTGCTCTGCATCAAGCCCGGGAACTGCAACTTGAACGTGGATGGGCGCGGGCTCGAGGAGCTGCAGCCGAAGGTGCTTCCATCCGCGGACTAGGCGCGGGGCGTCCCGGTTTGACGTGCCGCGGGCGTGCTCCTAGGATCGGGGCGACCGGGCGGCGCGGATGCCGGTCGCGGCCGGAGATGGCGAGCACGCGGTGAGCGAAGTTCAGGTTGGTGACACGGAATCGCTGGAGTCGGCGCTGAAGCGCTTTAACAAGCGCGTGCAGGCGGACGGCATCCTCGCGGACGCGCGACGGCACGAGTTCTACGAGAAGCCGTCCGTGCGCCGCAAGAAGAAGGAAGCGGCGCGCATTCGCAAGTTGCGGAAGGCGTTGCGCACGCTGGCCGCTCGTCAGCACTAGCGCGTGTCCGGGTGCGGCGCGGGCCGGTGTGCATCGGGAGGCCCGGAGCGCGCGGCTCTGCCGAGAACCACGGCGGCTGCGCCCGGTCTCTGCTGCAAACCCCGGCGCTTGCGCCGGGGTTTCTGCTATCGGTCGCGGCGACGCCGCGCGAGCCCGGTGAGGGCTGAGGTGGGCGTATGACGCTGCACGAGTCGTTGCGCGACGAGCTCACCGCCGCGGTGCGCGCGGGCGACGCGCGGCGGCGGGACATCCTGCGGCTGCTGATCGCGGCGCTCGACAACGCACGCATCGCGGCGCGGCATGAGCTGTCGGACGCCGAGAGCGTGGTGGCGCTGCAGCGCGAGGCGAAGCAGCGGCGCGACTCGATCGAGCAGTACCGGGCGGGCGGCCGCGACGACCTGGCGCGCGCCGAGGAGGACGAGCTCGAAGTGATTGCGTCGTACCTGCCGGCGGAGCTCGATGACGCGGAGCTGCGCACGGAGGCGGAGGCGGTGATCGCGCAGGTGGGCGCGGGATCGGCGGCCGACATCGGGCGGGTGATGGGGCCGTTGATGCAGCGCGTGGCGGGCCGGGCCGAGGGCGGACGGGTGAGCGCGCTCGTGCGCGAGTTGCTCACCGCGTCCGGATAGCGGGCCGAGCGGTGCCGCGGGGCCCTGGGGGCGGACCGGGTGCGCGCGCGCCGCGGCGGCGGCTCGCGGGGCTCGCGCTGGCGGGCGTGGTGTTCGCGCTGCTGCTGGTTGTGCTGTTCCCGTGGTACCCGAGCGGCACGGCGATCGGCGAGGGCGATCAGGCGCCGTTCGCGCTGATCGCGCCGCGCGATGTGTCGTTCGACTCGGACGTGCGCACGGCGCAGGCGCGCGCGGCGGCGGCGGCGGCGGTCACGGACGTGCTGGTGCTGGACCCGAGCGTGCGGGAGCGCCAGCTCGCGGAGCTCGATCTGCAGCTCGCGGGCATCGCGCGGGCGCGCGACGATGCGGCGCTCGCGGGGTCGGCGCGCGAGACGGCGATCCGCGCGACCGGGGGCACGCTGTTGTCGCCGCGTGCAGCGGCGACGCTGAGCGCGGCGAGCGCGGGGGAGTGGGAGCTCTTGTCGAGCGAGGCGCGCAGCGCGCGGGGTCGCACGCTGTACGGGACGGTGCGCGAGGGCGAGCTGCCGGCGGCGCGGCAGCGCGCGGCGGGGCTGGTGACCGCGGCGCTGACGCCGGATCAACAGCAGGCCGTCGCGGACCTGATCGCGCCGCTGGTGGTGGCGACGCTCGTGGTCGATGGGGAGCGCACGACGGCGCTGCGCGACGAGGCGCGCCGCAACCAGTCGGCGGTGCGCGTGAGCCACGCGCGGGGCGAGCGACTGGCGTCGGCGGGGCAGTCGCTGACGGCGGCGGATGTGGAGCTGCTGGCCGCGGCGGGGCTGCGCACGGCGGGCCCGCGCGCGACGGATATCGTGGCGGGCGCGCTGATAGCGCTGCTGGTGGCGGGCGCGCTGGGCGCGTACGTGAACCTTGTCGCCCCGCCGTCGCTGGCGGGCGTGCGGCGGAACGGGCTGCTGGTGCTCTTGCTGGTGCTGCCGGCGCTGGCGGCGAAGGTCGCGCTGCCGCTGCTGCTGCCGGATCACGACCGGCACTTCCTGGCGTACGCGCTGCCGCTGGCGGCCGCGCCGATGGCTGCGGCGGTGCTGCTGGAGCTGGGCACGGCGCTGGTGCTGGCGACGCTGTTGGCGGCGATCGCCGGGTTCGTGGCGGTGGCGCTGCCGCTCGCGAACGCGGCGGGGGGCGGATCGCTGGAAGTGTCGCGGGTGTGGCTCGTGGTCCTCGCGTCGGCGACGGCGGGGAGCTTCGCGGTCGCGCGGGCGGAGCGGCTGCATCGGTTCTTGCTGGCGGGTGCGCTGGCGGGGGCGGCGGGGGCGGCGTCGCTGCTGGCGATCTGGGCGGTCGATGCAGACCGGCGCGCGCTGGACCTCGTCTGGGGCGCGGGGGCCTCGGCGGCCGGGGGTGTGCTCGCGGCGGTGATCGCGGTGGGCAGCTTTGTGCTGTTCGCGCGGCCGTTCGGCATCGTGACGCGGGTGGAGCTGATGGAGCTGACGCAGCTCAGCCACCCGTTGCTGCGGCGCCTGCAGGACGAGGCGCCGGGGACGTTCCAGCACTCGATCATCGTCGGCAACCTGGCGGAGCGCGCGGCGGAGCGCATCGGCGCGAACGCGCTGCTGGTGCGCATCGGTGCGTACTACCACGACATTGGCAAGCTGACGGCGCCGCCGTTCTTCATCGAGAACAGTGGCGAGGAGACGCCGCATCGTACGCTGGACCCGCAGCAGAGCGCGCGGGTGATCGTGCAGCACGTGACGCGTGGCGTGGAGATTGCGCGAGACGCGGGGCTGACGGAGGCGGTGGTGCAGTTCATCCCGCAGCATCACGGGACGCGGCTGGTGAGCTTCTTTTACCGCCGGGCGGCGGAGCTGGACCCGGATGTCGACCCGGTGTTGTTCCGCTACCCGGGGCCGCGGCCGCAATCGCGGGAGACGGCGCTGGTGATGCTCGCGGACAGCGCGGAGGCGACGGTGCGCGCGAGCCCGGACCGCTCGGCGGAGCGCATCCGCGCGCTTGTCGATGGGCTGATCCGCGAGCGGCTGGAGGAGGGGCAGTTCGACGAGTGCGACATCTCGTTGCGCGACCTGCGCGTGGTGGCGGAGTCCTACACGGCGACGCTGAACGCGGTGTACCACCCGCGGGTGCAGTACCCGGAGCCGACGGAGCGCGAGCTCGCGTCGCGGCGCGTGGAGCGGGTGCCCGAGCGGGGGGAGGAGCTGGCGGCACCGCTGGGTGCGGAGGCAGGTGCGGAGGCGGGTACAGCGGCAGGCCTGCGGTCGGGCGCGCGCGCGTTGCGTCGCGGGAGGACGCGCGCGCCGGCGAGCGAGGCGGTGGCGCGCGATGCGGCGACGGGCGAGGAGCTGTCGGAGGACACGCGCTAAGAACCCTCACTCCCCGGCCCCCTCTCCCCGCGAAGCGGGGCGAGGGGGAGTCGGCCGGATGAATCTCTCGGTGCGGCGACTCGATGCGCTTGAGAGCCGCGGCCGTAGACTGAGCATCGGGGAGTGGGCGGAGGCTGGGGATGCGGGCTGCGGTGGTGGTGTTTCCGGGGACGTGGAGCGATCGCGACTGCATGTACGCGCTCGGGCGGGTGGGTATGGAGGCGCGGCGGGTGTGGCATCGCGAGACGCCGGCGTTCGCGCGGGACGAGCTGGTGGTGCTGCCGGGCGGCTTCTCCTACGGGGACTACCTGCGCTGCGGGGCGATCGCGCGGTTCTCGCCGGTGATGCAGTCCGTGCGCGCGCACGCGGAGGCGGGCGGGCTCGTCATCGGCATCTGTAACGGCTTCCAGATCCTGTGCGAGGCGGGGCTGCTGCCCGGCGCGCTGATGCGCAACGCCTCGTTGCAGTTCCGCTGCGCGCCGACGCTGCTGGTGGCGGCGGAGCACGCGTCGGCGTTCACGCGCAGTATCGCGCCGGGGCGCGTGCTGGCCGTGCCGATCTCGCACGGCGAAGGCAACTACTACGCGGACACGGCCGCGCTCGACGGGCTCGAGCGCGACGGGCGAGTGGCGTTTCGCTACTGCGACGCCGAGGGCCGCGCGACGGCTGAGGCGAACCCCAACGGGTCGCTGCGCAACATCGCGGGCGTGCTGTCGGCGGGGCGGAACGTGCTCGGCATGATGCCGCACCCCGAGCGCGCGTGCGACGCGCTGCTTGGCGGCGAGGACGGTAACGCGATCTGGGAGTCGGTGCTCGCGGGCGTCGGCGCGCCCGCGTGAGCGTTCACGAGGCGGGTACGCTGACCTGCTAAGCTCAGCCCGCTGGCATGGAGGACATCGATGGCTACCTCGACTGCGCCGTTCCCACTGACCTTCGATGTGGAGTACCCACCGCAGCGTGACCGGGTGGCAGTGCTGCTGCGGCTGTTCATGCTGATCCCGATCGTCGCGCTGTTGGCGCTGCTCGATCCGGGGAGCCTCGTGTCCGATGCGGACGACGGCAGTTCCGGCCTCGCGCTCGCGGGCGGGGTGGTGTTCGCTCCGCTCGTGCTGATGCTGCTGTTCCGGCAGAAGTACCCGCGCTGGTGGTACGACTGGAACCTGCAGCTCAGCCGCTTCGCCTCGCGGGTGGGCGCCTACGCGCTGCTGCTGCGCGACGAGTACCCCTCGACGGACGAGGAGCAGGCGGTGCACCTCGACTTCGCCTACCCGGACGCGGCGCAGCTGAACCGCTGGCTGCCGCTCGTGAAGTGGCTGCTGGCGATCCCGCATTTCATCGTCCTGTTCGTCCTGTTCGTCGCGGTGGTGCTGGTGACGTTCGTGTCGTGGATCGCGATCCTCGTGACTGGCACGCACCCACGCGGACTGTTCGACTTCGTGGTCGGCGTGGGGCGGTGGGCGCTGCGCGTGCAGGCGTACGCGATCCTGCTCGTGACGGACCGTTACCCGCCGTTTTCCCTGAAGTAGCGGCGTAACGCGCCGCGCTCCCCCCTCGGCGCGCGCGCTGCTAGGCTGTGCCCCGTCGAGGGCGCACCGAGGGTCCGCGCGGGGGAGTGCACGCCTGTGCCGGTGGACGACCGCACGCTCGCCGAGATCGCGCTGTCGCGCGCGGAGTATGAGCGGCTGGTCGCGATGATCGAGCGCGAGCCGAGCGACGTCGAGCTGGGCATGGCGGCGGCGCTGTGGTCGGAGCACTGCGGGTACAAGCACACGCGGCCGCTGTTCCGCCACTTCCCGACGACCGGGCCGCGCGTGCTCACGGAGGCGGGCAAGGAGAACGCGGGGGCGATCGACCTCGGCGACGGCTGGTGCGCGGTCTTCAAGATGGAGTCGCATAACCACCCGTCGGCGATTGAGCCGTACGAGGGCGCGGCGACCGGCGTCGGCGGCATCCTGCGCGACATCTTCGCGATGGGGATGCGGCCGATCGCGCTGCTCGACTCGCTGCGCTTCGGGCCGCTCGACGACGCGCACAACCGCCACCTGTTCGCAGGGGTGGTCGCGGGCATCGGCGGGTACGGCAACTGCGTCGGCGTGCCGACGGTGGGGGGCGAGGTGCAGTGCGCGCCGGAGTACAGCGGCAACCCGCTGGTGAACGCGATGTGCGTGGGCGTGGGCCGCATCGAGCACCTGCTCTCGGCGACGGCGCGCGGCGTCGGCAACCCGCTGGTGCTGGTGGGCGCGGACACGGGGCGCGACGGCATCCACGGCGCGACGTTCGCGTCGGTGGAGCTCGACGCGGCGTCGGCGGAGCGGCGGCCTGCGGTGCAGGTCGGCAACCCGTTCATGGAGAAGCTGCTGCTGGAGGCGTGCGTCGAGCTCGCCGAGCAGCACGGCGACTGGATCGAGGGGCTGCAGGACCTCGGTGCGGCGGGGCTCACGTCGAGCGCGGTGGAGGCGGCGGCGCGCGCCGGCACGGGCATCGACATCGACGTGGCGACGGTGCCGCGGCGCGAGGCGCACATGACGGCGTACGACGTGATGCTGTCGGAGTCGCAGGAGCGGATGCTCGTGATCCCGAAGCGCGCGCACCTCGACGAGGTGCTGGCGCTGTTCCGGCGCTGGGAGCTGCACGCGGACGTCGTGGGCGTGGTGACGGACGACGGCATGGCGACGGTGCGCGACGGCGACGTAGTGGTGGCGCGCATCCCGATCGCGGTGCTCGAGGATCCGCCGCAGTACGAGCTGGTCACGCGGCGGCCGGCGGGGCTCGACGCACGGCAGGCGGCGGACCTCGATGCGCGGCCGGACCTCGATCCGGCGCGCGCGACGGCGGCGCTGCTCGAGCTGCTGGGGTCGGAGAACATCGCGAGCCGGCGCTGGATCTATCGGCAGTACGACCACCAGGTGTTGAACCAGACGGTGGTGCGGCCGGGCGGCGACGCTGCGGTGCTGTGGGTGCAGGGCACGACGAAGGGGCTCGCGGTCGCGACGGACTGCAACGGGCGGCTGGTGAGCCTGGACCCGCGCGTCGGCGCGCAGATCGCGGTGGCCGAGGCCGCGCGCAACGTGGTGGCGACGGGTGCGACGCCGGTGGCGGTGACCGACTGCCTGAACTTCGGCAACCCGGAGCGGCCCGAGGTGGCGTACGAGATCGAGCAGGCCGTGCTCGGGCTCGCTGAGGCGTGCCGCGCGCTCGGCACGCCGGTCGTGTCGGGCAACGCTTCGCTCTACAACGAGACGCCGGACTCGGCGGTGCTGCCGACGCCGGCGGTGGGCATGCTCGGCGTGATGGACGACGTGGCGCGCGCGCTGACGATCGCGCCGCACGAGGGGGACACGCTCGTGCTGCTCGGCGCGCCGCTCGCGCAGCCCGCGTCGACGCTCGCGGGCAGCGAGTACCAGTGGCGCACGCAGGGCGTGGCTTCGGGCCGTCCGCACATCGACCTCGCGCACGAGGCGCGGGTGCAGCGGCTGGTGCTGGACGCGCACGCGGGCGGGCTGCTGGCGGCGGCGCACGACCTGGCGGACGGCGGGCTGGCGGTGGCGGCGGCGGAGATGTGCCTGGCGGGGGACGTGGGGCTGGAGGCAACCCTCACGGCTCAGGCGTCGCCGGCGCCCTCACCCCCCGGCCCCCTCTCCCCGGGGCGGGGCGAGGGGGAGACGGAGAGAGCCGAGACGGGCCGGCTCGACGCGGCGCTGTTTGGCGAGGCGCAGTCGCGGTTCCTTGTGGCGGTGCGCGAGGAGGGGGCGCTCGCGGCGCTGGGTGCGCTCGCGGCGGCGGCAGGGGTCGAATGCATCGAGCTGGGGCGCTGCGCGGGCGAGCGCTTCCGGCTCGGCCCGGTCGACGCGAGCCTCGAGGCGCTACGCGCGCAGTACGAGGGCGGGTTGGAGCGGGCGCTGGGCGGCGAGGGATAGGCGGGGGGCTCTTGCGCGCGATCAGGCGTCCGCGGTGGCTACGACTCCCGCCACTGCGCGCCGCGCTGCGCGCTCGCCCGGTGCGCGTAGCTGCGCTCACTGCAGCCGTGCTGCTGACCGTCGTCCTCTTCTTGCTTGCCGTCTCGCTGATCCCCCGGTGGCAGGTGCCGTCTGATTCGGGGCTCACGCCGAAAGATCGCTTCGACATCGAGAACGATGCGCGCGTCACCGTGGCGCAGATCGGCGGGGGCCTCGCGCTGCTCGTCGCGCTGTACTTCACGTGGCGCCGCGTCGGAGCGGCAGAGAAAGGCGTACGGCTCGCTGAGCAAGGGCAGATCACCGAGCGTTTCACGCGGGCGATCGAGCAGCTGGGGAGCAGCGAGCTCGCGATCCGGCTGGGCGGCATCTATGCGCTCGAGCGCATCGCTCGCGACTCGGAGCGCGACCACTGGCCGATCATGGAGGTGCTGACGTCGTTTGTGCGCCAGAAAGCTCCATGGAGCGAGGAGGCGGCGATGTATGAGGATGAGAATACCCCGCTGCCATCAACTAGGGCGGACGTCCAGGCGGTTCTCACAGTGATTGGGCGTCGGGAACGGAGTGCTGCGCGCGAAAGCGGTCGCGTCCTCGACCTACGCTGGTGCGACCTTCGAGGTGCCGACCTGACTGGGGCGCACCTGGAGGGAGCAAGCCTGGAATCGGCGCATCTGGAGTGGGCATACTTAGGCGAGGCGCACCTACGGGGCGCGAACCTCTACGGGGCAGAACTGGCACGGACTCATCTCGAAGGGGCAGACCTCTCCCACGCGAACCTTCTGGGGGATCCCGGAATGGAGGGGGCGGAGCGGTCGGCCGCTATCGCGCTTGCGAAGCGACAGCTCGCCATAGCGATCACCGACGACTCCACTCTGCTCCCCGAGGACATCGAGTGGCTCAGAACAATAGTTTGACTCGGGCCGCACGGGCGTTCTAACATGCTCGGGCATCGCCCGTGGGGCGGGGCAGGTGGTGGCCGGTGCGTTGCGCGGGTTCTGGCGGGTGGGTACGCTGTGGCCTCGTTCTAGAGAGCGGTCCACAGGGCATCCACGGGCGTGGACACTCCCGCCGTTGTAGGCGTGGGGCGGTTGCGGACAACCGTGGGGACAAGCGCGCGGCCGGTCGGGTCTGCTCCCGCAATATGGGCGGCGTCCCGGTTCCGACACGCCGAGAGGGTCATCCGTCGTGAAGGTGCTGTTTCTGGAGACCGTGGAGGGGTCCGGTAGCCGTGGCGAGGTGAAAACCGTCGCCAACGGCTACGCACGGAACTTCCTCCTGCCGCGCGGCTTTGCCGCTCCGGCGACGCCAGCCATCCTCAAGCGGGCCGAAAGGCTCGTCGCTGAGGAGGAGCTACGTCAGCGGTCTCTGGACGAGCAGGCAGAGCAGCTTGTCGGCAAGCTGCTCGGTCAGGCGCTCGTCATCGCCGTTCGCGTCGGAGAGCAGGGACGTCTGTACGGTTCTGTCACAACTGCTGACATCGCCGAGAAGGCTGGGGAGATTCTCGGCGGAGAACTGGACAGGCGTCGCGTCCTGCTGCCCGAGGTGATCCGTCAGGTCGGGGTGTATACCGTGCCGTTGCGGCTGTCTCGTCGCGTGACAGCCGAGGTACAGGTGGTCGTGGTCGACACCGACGCGCCGGAAGGCGTGGAGGCTGCCGTCCAAGCGCTGCTGGCCCCGCCGCCAGCGCCGGAAGCGACCGCTGAGTACCAGCAAGGCGCGGATTACGCCCAGACCGCCGACGCGGACACCGACGACGTGTCGGAGCCGGGCCATTCGCTCGAAACCCAACCCATCGAGGCAGGGGGCGTGGCCGCCGATGGCACAGGGAACGATATCGCCACCACCGCCGGGGGCACCGCGCCCTAGCTCGTTCGCCTGCTCATGGTGACCACGGGTAGGCCGGCGCCGCTCCGGCCCGAAGGGCGCTCCGCGCCGAGCGGTCTGCCGCCGCATGATGTCGCGGCCGAAGAGGCCGTGATCGCGGCGCTGTTGCTGGACGACGAGTCGTACGCGCGCGTGCTGCCGCTGGTGGACGCGGCGGACTTCTTCCGCGAGCAGCACGCGTGGGCGTATGCCGCCTGCCTGGCGCTCGCCGAGCGCGGCGAGCCGATTACTATCCCGACGCTCGCGCACGAGCTCGACCGCAAGGGGCAACTGGACGGCATCGGCGGCGAGCCGGCGCTCGTGGAGATTGCGGGGCGGCACTTCACCGCGGTCGGGGTGGAGGCGCACGCGCGCATCGTGGCGCGCGACGCGCTGTATCGGCGGCTGATCCAGGCCGCCGGCCAGATCGCGGCGCTGGCGTATGAGGGCGGGCCCGACACCGCGCGCGTGCTCGGGGCGGCCGAGGGGCTGCTGCTCGGCATCCGCAGCGCGGAGAGCGCGGGTGACTTCAAGCGGCTGCGCGATCTGCTGGACCAGTTCCTGGAGGACCCGGGCGAGTCGCAGGACGGCATGCTCGTGCAGGCGGTGCGCACGGGGTTCATGGACCTCGACGCGCTGCTGGGCGGCTTCAAGCGCGGCGATCTGGTGGTGGTGGCCGCGCGCACCGGCGTCGGCAAGTCGTCGCTGCTGCTGAACTTCGCGCGCAACGTCGCGGTGGGGCAGCGCGGGACGGTCGCGTTCTTCGCGCTGGAGATGTCGGGCGAGCAGCTCGCGATGCGGCTGCTGTCGGCCGAGGCGGACGTCGACTCCACGCGGCTGCGGCTCGGCATGCACACCGAGGCGGAGGAGGCGCGCATCATGCACGCCATCGGCGCGCTCGCCGAGGCGAACGTGTTCATCGACGACTCGGCGGTGCTCACGGTGCCGGAGGTGCGGGCGAAGGCGCGCCGGCTGCAGAGTGAGTACGGCCTCGACCTCGTGATCGTGGACTACCTGCAGCTGCTGCACGGCGCGGGCCGCTCCGACACGCGCGCGAACGAGATCGGCGCGATCACGCGATCGCTCAAGGAGCTGGCGCGCGAGCTGAGCGTGCCGGTGATCGCGGCGGCGCAGCTGTCGCGCGCGGTGGAGACGCGCACGCCGCACATCCCGCTGCTGTCCGACCTGCGCGAATCCGGCTCGATCGAGCAGGACGCGGACGTCGTGATGTTCATCTACCGCGAGGATGTGTACATGACGCCCGAGGAGTGGCAGGAGCAGCACCCGGGCGCGCCGGGCGGGCAGCACCCGAGCGGGCTGGCGCAGATCATCGTAGCGAAGCACCGCAACGGGCCGACCGACACGGTGACGGTGCGTTTCCGCAACCGCACGGCGTCGTTCCAGGACCTCGTGCTGCGCGAGCCGCTGCCGGCGTTCGACGGGTAGCGTGACGACGTTTCGTGCAGCCGGCGATGCAGGCGAGCCGTCGTTCGCCGGGTTCGTGGCGGGCGGAGCGGCGGTGACGCTGCCGGCGCAGCTGTTCACGGAGCTGCTGCCGCTGCTGGGGGACGAGGCGGAGCTGCGCGTGACGCTGTACGCGCTGTACGCGATCCACCGGCGGCGCGGGCCGCTGCGCGCGGTGCGCGCCTCCGAGCTGGCGAGCGAGGGGCCGCTTGTGCGCACGCTGGCGCGGTGTGGCGGCGCGGACGCGATCGCGCCGGCGCTCGCGCGCGCGGCGGCGCGCGGGGCGCTGCTCGGCTGCACGCTCACGGACGGCGACGCGCTGTACCTCGCGCCGACGGACGCGGGGCGCCGCGCGCTCGTGCGGCTGCGCGCGGGGGCGCTCGCGGCGCCCGGC
>CAMDBZ010000005.1 GCA_945889565.1 Thermoflexus hugenholtzii JAD2
GAGGCGCTCGAAGATGGCGAGCAGTGGGAAGAGCGCCCAGCCGAACGCCGCGCGCGGCGGCGAGGCGAAGTCGAAGTTGAAGACGGCGTAGTCCAAGCTCGTGGCGAGGCGCGACAGGCGGCCGCCCGTCGTGATGGCGAGGCGCATGCCCGCCTGCGGCAGCCCGTGCTGAAACGCCTCCAGCGTCTCCTCGGTATCGCCCGAGTACGAGCAGGCGATCAGCAGTGTGTGCTCGTCGACCGTTGGCGGGGTGTAGCCGCGCACGACCTGCACGGGGACGCGTCCCCAGCGCGCGGCGAGGGTGGCGGCGACGTCGGCGCCGATGGCCGAGCCCCCCATGCCGAGCAGCACGACGCGCTGCGGTGTCTCGAAGCCTGCCGGCAGCGGCCACGCGCGACCGGCGTCCCAGGCGGCGCGGCTCTGCGCGGGCAGCCCCGCGATCAGCGCCGCCATGCCCGATGGGTCGATGCGAGCGAGCGCGTCCCGGTCGTCGAGCGTGCGCCCTGCGTCGTATGCGTTCACAGCGTGGCCCCCGACATCGCCTGCCCCGCTTCCAGCGCTGTCTGCACTTGCTCCATCGTCGGCATCTCCGCGTAAATGCGCAGCAGCGGCTCGGTGCCGCTGAAGCGCAGCAGCAGCCACCATCCGCCCTCGAGCTGGAAGCGGTAGCCGTCCAGCTGGTCGCGGCCGGTCACGCGCAGCCCGGCGATCTCTTGCGGCTGCGCGGCTGCCACGCGCGCGCGGATCGCATCGCGCTCGTCGCCGCGCAACGTGATGTCGACGCGATCGTACTCGTGCGTGCCCACCTCGGCGTACAGCGCCTGCAGCAGCTCGGAGGGGCGCTGGCCCGTGCGCACGATCGCCTCGAGGATGAGCAGCCCGGAGAGGATGCCGTCGCGCTCCGGGATGTGCCCGCGGATCGCGTAGCCACCAGACTCCTCGCCCGCGAGCAGCGCGTCGGTCTCGCGCATCTTCGGGCCGAGATTGACGAAGCCGACCGGCGTCTCGTACACGGGGCAGCCGTAGCGCTCGCCGAGGCGGTCGATCATGCGCGTCATCGTCACGGAGCGCACGAGCGGCCCGCGCTCGCCGCGCACCTTCAGTAGGTAGTGCGCGAGCAGCGCGAACGCCTGCAGCTGCGTGATGAACGTGCCGTGCTCGTCGGCCAGGCCGAGGCGGTCCGCGTCGCCGTCGTTCGAGAGGCCGATGTCGTAGCCGCCCTGCGCGAGCTGCGCGAGCTGCTCGCCGAGGTTCGCCGCGATCGGCTCTGGCGCGCGCATGCCCGGGAACGCGGGATTGCGCGTGCCGTGCAGCTCCTCGACGCGCGTCGCGTCACCGCTCAGCAGCTCCGCGATGTAGCCGCCCGCCGCGCCGTACATCGAGTCCACGAGCACGTTGAGGCCGGCCGTGCGAATCGCCTCGACGTCCACGAGCCGGCGTAACGCCGCGAGGTACGTGGGGCGCTGGTCGAAGCGCTCGACGAGCCCGCGCGCCTCGGCCTCGCCGATCGGCAGGCGCCGCACGCGCTGCTCGGCGAACACGCCGGGGATCGCGCGCTCGATGGCGTCGGTCACGTCGCGCGGCGAGGACGCGCCGAAGCTCTCCTTCAGCTTGAAGCCGTTCCAGCGTGCCGGATTGTGGCTCGCGGTGATCATCACGCCGCCGCCCGCGCCGCGCTCGATCACCGCGTGCGAGAGCGCGGGCGTGGGGCCCGCCGCGGCGGTCAGCGCGACGTGGATGCCGTTGCCCGCCAGCACCTCCGCGGTGGCGGCGGCGAACGAGGCGGAGAGGAAGCGCGTGTCGTAGCCGACGACGACGCCGCGCGCCGCGGCGCCCGTGCCGAGCCAGTGCTCGGCGGTGGCCTGCGCGACCGCGCGCACGTTGGCGAAGGTGAAGTCCTCCGCGATCTCCGCGCGCCAACCGTCCGTGCCGAAGCGGATCTCGGTCATGAGCCCTCCTGCGCGTCCGGTTCGATGCGGCTGCCCGGCGCGACGCGCGCGCCGTCCGCGATGCGCGCGCCGTGCGCAACCACCGCGCCGACGAGCTCCGCGCCCGCGCCGACGCGCACGTCGTCTGCGAGCACGCTGTCGATGACACGCGCGCCCGCGCCGACGTGCACGCGCTCCCACAGTACCGATCCGCGCACGAGCGCGCCCGTGGCGAGGTGCGCGCCTGCGCCGATCACCGCGGGGCCCTCCACGCTCGCCCCGGCGTCGATACGCGCGCCGGCGCCGAGCAGCGCGGGCGCGCTCACACGCGCGTCGGGCGCGACGTGCGCGCCGGCGCCGGCGAGCACGCGCTCGGGTGGCCAGCCGGCGGGCAGCCGGGCGGGGAGCGCGCCCGCGAGCAGTTCGAGGTTCACGCGCAGGTAGGCGTCGGCGTTGCCGATGTCGCGCCATAACGCCGAGCCGGCGTAGCCGAAGATCGGGCCGCCCGCGGCCGCCATCGTCGGGAACAGCTCGTCCTCGACGCGCTGGAAGCGTGTGGGGTCGAGCGACGCGATGGCGCTCGGCTCGAACAGCCACGTGCCGGCGTTCACGAGGCGCGAGGGGGCCTGCTCGCGCGGCGGCTTCTCGACGAAGCGCGTGATGCGACTGTTCGCGTCGAGCGCGACGACTCCGAAGCCCGACGGGTCGTCGACCTCGTGCAGCGCGATCGAGATCGCCGCGCCGCGCGCGCGGTGCGCGGCGGCGAACGCGGTGACGTCGAGGTCCGTGATGATGTCGCCGTTGCACACGAGGAACGGCTCGGCCCAGCCGCCCGCGATCGCGGCGATCGCGCCGCCGGAGCCGAGCGGCGTCTCCTCGTACGCGTAGTCGAGCGCAAGGCCGAGCGCGCCGCCGTCGGCGAACGCCGCGTGCACGACCTCGGACAGCCGCGTGCGCGTGAGCGCGAGCGTCACGGCGGTCACGCCGTGCGCGCGGAGGTGCAGCAGCAGGTGCTCGAGCAGCGGGCGCCCCAGTACGGGCACGAGCTGCTTCGGCGTGCGCCAGGTCAGCGGCCGCAGCCGCGTGCCTTCGCCACCGACGAGTACGATCGCGCGCACGCGGCGGCCGCGCGACTACGCCGAGTGCGGCTGCAGGCGCACGGCCGGCAGGCCCGCGTCGGCACGCAGCGCGTCGACGACGTCGAGCCGTTCCCACGGCAGGTCGAGGTCAGAGCGGCCGAAGTGGCCGTACGCGGCCACCTGGCGGTAGATCGGCCGGCGCAGATCGAAGCGCTGGATGATCGCGGCCGGGCGCAGGTCGAAGTGCTGGTGAACGAGCCGCTCGATCTCCGCTTCGGCGATGTTGGCGGTACCGAACGTCTCGATGGCGACGGACGTGGGGTGCGCGACGCCGATGGCGGACGACACCTGCAGCTCGAGCCGTTCGGCGAGCCCCGCGGCGACGACGTTCTTCGCGACGTGGCGCGCGGCGTACGCCGCGGAGCGGTCGACCTTGCTCGGGTCCTTGCCGCTGAACGCGCCGCCGCCGTGGCGCGCGATGCCTCCGTATGTGTCGACGATGATCTTGCGCCCCGTGAGCCCCGCGTCCGAGGCGGGGCCGCCGTTTACGAAGCGCCCCGTCGGGTTCACGAAGATCTTCGTGTCCTGCATCAGCTCCGGCGGGCAGATCTGGCGGATCACCAGCTGCTCGATGTCGCGGCGGATCGTCTCCTCGCTCACCTCGGGGTTGTGCTGCGTCGACACGACGACCGCCTCGATGCGCTTCGGCACGCCGTACGCGTACTCGACGGTTACCTGCGACTTGCCGTCGGGGCGCAGGTAGGTGAGCTGGCCCGTCTTGCGCAGTTCCGCGAGCCGCCGCACGAGCCCGTGTGCGAGCACTGTGGTCAGCGGCATGTACTCCTCGGTCTCGGAGCAGGCGAAGCCGATCATCATGCCCTGGTCCCCGGCGCCCTCGAGGTCGAGCGCCTCGACTTCGCCGGCCGCCTGGCGCGCCTCGAGCGAGCGGTTCACGCCCTGCGCGATGTCGCTCGACTGCTCCTTCAGCGAGGAGATTACGCCGCAGGTCTCCCAGTCGAAGCCGATGTCGGAGTGGTTGTAGCCGATCTCGCGCACCGTGCGGCGCACGATCTCCTGCAGGTCCACGTACGCGCGCGTCGTGATCTCGCCGAAGATCAGCACGAAGCCGGTGTTGACCGCGGCCTCGCACGCCACGCGTGACGCCGGGTCCTGCTGCAACATCGCATCCAGCACGGCGTCCGAGATCTGGTCGCACACCTTGTCAGGGTGGCCCTCGGTCACCGACTCGCTTGTGAGCAGCAGCGACGGCGAGCTCATGAACGTCGTAGACATGCGATCCTCCCCCGGCGGCCGGCGCCGCTGGCTAGTGCGTGCCCAGTTCCCAGGAGCGCATGTAGCGCTCCTGCTCCTCGGTGAGCGTATCGATGTGCACGCCCATCGAGGCGAGTTTCAGCTGCGCGACGGCTTCGTCGATGACCTTTGGCACATCGTAGACGCCCGGCACGAGCGTCGCGTGCTCGCGAGTGAGGTGCTCGACGCACAGCGCCTGGTTGGCAAAGGACATGTCCATCACGGAGGCGGGGTGCCCCTCAGCCGCGCCGAGGTTCACGAGCCGACCCTCCGCGAGCACGACGATCTCGCGGCCATCGACGAGCGTGTACTGCTCCACGAACGGCCGCAGTGTGCGCCGCGCCTCGGTCATCCCGGCGAGCGCCGCGAGGTTGATCTCTGCATCGAAGTGCCCGGAGTTCGCGAGCACCACGCCGGAGCGCATCGCGTCGAAGGCGGCGACATCGATCACGTTGATGTCGCCGGTCACCGTGACGAAAATGTCGCCCTGGCGCGCGGCCTCGACGATCGGCATCACGCGGAAGCCGTCCATCACGGCTTCCAGCGCGGGCAGCGGCTGCACCTCGGTCACGATCACCTGCGCGCCCATCCCGCGCGCGCGGGAGGCGACGCCCTTGCCGCACCAGCCGTACCCGCACACGACCATGGTCTTGCCGGCGAGCAGGATGTTGGTGGCGCGCGTGATGCCGTCCAGCGTCGACTGCCCGGTGCCGTAGCGGTTGTCGAACATGTGCTTCGTGTCGGCCTCGTTCACGGCCATGATCGGGTAAGCGAGCTTGCCTTCCGCGGCGAGCGCGCGCAGGCGCACGACGCCCGTCGTCGTCTCCTCGGTGCCGGCGACGACGCCGGGGAGCAGGTCGCGGCGGTCGCGGTGCAGCAGCGCGACGAGGTCTGCGCCGTCGTCGAGCGTGAGCTGGGGGCCGTGCTCGACCACCGCCGCGAGGTGGCGGAAGTACGTCGGGTTGTCCTCGCCCTTGATCGCGAACGTGGGAATGCCGTACTCGACGGCGAGCGCCGCCGCCACCTCGTCCTGCGTCGACAGCGGGTTCGAGGCGGCGAGGCGCACGTCGGCGCCGCCGTCGCGCAGCGCGAGCATCAGGTTCGCGGTCTCTGACGTCACGTGCAGGCACGCGGCGATGCGCACGCCCGCCAGCGGGCGCTCGCGCGCGAAGCGGTCGCGAATCTGCTGCAGCACCGGCATCTCGCGCGCCGCCCACTCGACGCGGCGGACGCCCGCCTGCGCGAGCGCGCGATCTGCGATGTCGCCTGCGGCATCGACCTGGGGTGTACTCGTCACGCGTGGCCTCCCTGGTCCGGCGGGCGCCGGCCTGCGCTGATTGCTTCGATGCCGGGGGTGCCGGCGGCGCGCCGGGCGCGCCAGCGGCGCCACGCCGCGCGCGCACCTGCAAGGTCGCGCCGCCGCACCCGCGCCTCGATCACGAACGCCCCGGGCCGGTAGCCCAGGCGCGTGTAGGCTCGCACGGCTGGAGTGTTCGTGGGGTTGACCGTCAGCGCGACCGTGGAGCACCCGCGTTCGAGCAGCTCCGACGTCACCGCGGAGGTGACGCGTTCCGCCAGGCCCAGCCCGCGGAACTGCGGGTGCGTGAACACGTTGCCCACCACCGCCACGCCCGCGTGGGGGGCTACGACGTGGGTGCCGGCCGCCGCCGCGAGGCGGCCCGCCTCGAACGCACCGAAGTACACTGCGCGCTCCAGGTGTTCCGGGCCGTAGCCCGTCGGCGCACCGTCGCTCGCGTACAGCAGGTTGAGCGCGCGTGCGTCGCGGCCCACCAGGCGGCGCACGTCGCCGGCGACCGGCCGGAAGGCGACCGCCGAGGTCGCCATGCGCTGCATTTGCGTCATGTGCGAGAGCGCGTACGTGCGCCGCAGCGCCGGCAGATGCTCCGGCGCGGCCGTCGAGAGGTACGAGTCGATCGGCCCCGGGTGCAGCGCCAGCAGCGCCTCCACGGCCGCAGGGGCGCCCACCACGCACACGGTGCGCCCGAGCGCGCCACGCGCGTGCAGCAGCACGCCGTGCCCCTCCGCGCCGTCGGCGAGCCAGAAGCGCGCGCGCTCGAGGAGCCCCGGCTCGAGGTGGCCGAGCGCGTAGGCGGCGTAGCCGCGGTCCTCGGCGAGCGCGGCCTCCACGATGTGCGGGTCGCGCTGCTCGCGCAGCACGAAGCGTGCCGGCTCCGCGCCGGCGTGGTACAGGGCGTCGGTCACGGCGCACCCCCCCAGTAGCGATCGACGAGCAGCGCGACGCGCGCGCGCGCCTCGGGCGGCACGTCCGCGGGCGCCGTCATGAGCGCCCCCGCGAGGCTGCGCCCGCAACCGCAGTCGCGAGGCTCCGGCAGCTGCGCGACCGCGCGCGTGATCGTCGCGCGCGCGTGATCGACGTTGCGCTGCAAGTTCGCGAGCACGAGCTCGACGCTCACGTCGGCGGCGTGCGCGTGCCACACGTCGTAGTCCGTCACGAAGCAGATCGAGGCGTAGCAGAGCTCGGCTTCGCGCGCGAGCTTCGCCTCCGGCAGCGCCGTCATGCCGACGATGGTCGCGCCGGCCGCCCGGTGCTGTTCCGACTCCGCGCGCGTGGAGAACGCGGGTCCGTCGATCACCACGAGCGTGCCGCCGGCGTGCGTGCGTACGCCGCTCGCAGCAGCCGCCGCGCTCAGCACTGTGGCGGTGCGCTCGCAGAACGGGTCCGCGAAGCCGATGTGCGCCACCACGCCACCACCGAAGAACGTCGACGGCCGGCCGTGCGTGCGATCGATGAGCTGGTCCGGCACCACCGCGTGCAGCGGCGCGACCTCCTCGCGCAGCGAGCCCACGGCGGATACGGCGAGCACGCGCTGGACGCCGAGCGAGCGCAGTGCCCAGATGTTCGCGCGCGACGGCACCTCGCTCGGCAGCAGCCGGTGGCCGTCGCCGTGGCGCGCCACGAACGCCACGCGGCGCCCGGCGAGCGTGCCGAGCACGATCGCACCGCTCGGCTCGCCGAACGGCGTGGCGACGGCGAGGCGCTCCGCATCGTGCAGCCCCTGGAGGTTGTAGAAGCCCGACCCGCCGATCACGCCGATCGTGGCGGTCGCGTCAGGCAAGCGAGTCGCTCTTGAGGCGGTTGCAGTCGCCGCAGAGCAGCTGCACGTTCGCCTGAGCGCTGCCGCCCCCGTGCGCGATCGGGATGACGTGATCGAATTGCAGGTCGTCCTCCGTGTCGCATTCGACGCAGCGGCCCTCGTCGCGGAACCAGACCGCGGTGCGCACGTCTGGTGGCACGCGCTCGCGGCGCGCCTCGCCGGCTGCGCCCTCGTGCGCGCGCTGCTTGCGCAGCCGCTCGATGCGCGCGCTGTCGCGGCGGCGGCGGTCCCACGCGAGCAGGGCGACCTGCTCGCCGTCCTCGTCGTCGGCCCAGTAGAAGGCGTCGCCGGTCCACCACAGCGTGCGCCCGTCGGCGCGGCCGATCGCGGCGGCGCCGCCCTCGTCGAGCGCGCGGCGCGCGCGCGCGAAGCCGTGCGCGCCCAGCCGAAACGCGCCGGCCGGATGCTCGTAGCGGTACTCGGTGAACACCCAGAAGCCTCGCTTGCTGAGCTGGGCGCCCGCTGCCTTGCGCAGTGCCACGTTGCCCGCCGTTCCGAACGCCATTCCCGCGGCTGCCGAAGCTCGACGACACATCGTAAAGGCGTCCGCGGCGCGCGGGCCACTAGGGGAATCCCCCTACTCCGGCCCACGACGGCCCTCACGCGCCGTTATCGCCGCTCGGCGGTCAGCATGGCGTCAGGGCTCCGAGGACGGCGAGCCAGCGGCCTAGAACGTCACGAGCGCCGTGACGGGCGCGGCCAGCCGCGCGCGTCCGCCGAGCTCGGCGAGCTCTACGAAGAACGCGAACCCCGCCACGCTGCCCCCGAGCGCGTGCACCAGCCGGGCGGCTGCCTCGGCGGTGCCGCCCGTCGCCAGCAGGTCATCGACGACCAGCACGCGCTTCCCGGCGACCGAGGGCTCTTCGTGCAGCTGCAGCTCCGCCTCGCCGTATTCGAGCGCGTAGGCCACGGAGGCATACGCCGCGGGCAGCTTCCCGGGCTTGCGCACCGGCACGAACGGCAGCCCGAGCCGCTCCGCGACCGGCACCCCGAACATGAACCCGCGCGCTTCGATGCCCGCGACGACGGCGGGCGTGAACGCGCGCGCCCGTTCCGCCAGGGCGTCGTTGGCTGCACGGAGCGCCGCCGGGTCGTAGAGCAGCGGCGTGATGTCCCGGAACAGCACGCCCGGGCGCGGAAAGTCCGGCACCTCGCGGACCAGCGCTCGCCAGCGGGCGTCGTCGCTCACGGCGGCGATGCTGGGACGGCGGCGCGCGTCCGTCAACGGCGCGCGGCGAGACGTGTGGAGGCGTATGCGGTCGTTTGCTCGCCTCGGCCGCGCCGCCTTAGCATCGCCACGTGCCCGAATCCGCCGCCGCCGCCGTTGCCGCCGCCCTGGACCCCGCCGACCCCTGGTCCGCGACGGCGCCCTTCTACGACCTCGACCTCGCAGGCGTCGAAGACGACATCGACCTCTACCGCGAGCTCGCCGAGCGTCAGGGCGGCGCTGTGCTGGAGCTCGGCTGCGGCACCGGTCGCGTCGCGATCCCGCTCGCGGCTGGCGGCCACGACGTCGTGGGCGTCGACGCGAGCGCCGCGATGCTTGCGGTGGCGCGCGCGCGTGCGCAGGCGGCGGGCGTGCGGCTGCGCCTCATGCAGGGCGACATGCGTGAGCTGCGGCTGCGCCGGCGCTTCGCTACAGTGCTCGTGCCGTTCGGCGGGCTGCAGCACCTGGACAGCGTCGACGATATCGTCGCGGCGCTCGCGACCGCTGGGGCGCACCTCGTGCGCGGAGGCCTCGTCGTCGTGGACGTCGAGGCGCCGCAGCCGGACGACTTCGCGCCGGGGCCGCAGCCGCTGGTGGCGCACTGGACGCGCGCGTGGCGCGGGGCGCTCGTGACCAAGCTCGTGGCCGTGGAAGGCCGGCCCGCGCTGGGACTGCGCGAGGTCGCGTTCCACTATGACGTACAGCTGCCGGATGGGCCGCTGCGCCGCTGGACGCACCAATTTACGCTGCGCGTGATCACGCCGGGCGAACTGCAGCTCGCGGCGCGCCTTGCCGGGCTCGCCGTGGTGGCGACGTACGGCGACTACGCGCTCACGCCGTTGGATGACGGCGCGGACCGCCTGGTCGTGCTGTTCGAGCGGGCGCGCGCATGACTGTCGTCGCCGTCGACGCGATGGGCGGCGACTTCGCGCCGCAGGCGGCCGTCGAGGGCGCGTTGATCGCCGCGCGCGGCGGCGTGGACGTCGTGCTCGTAGGCGATGCCGCTGCGGTCGGCCGCGAGCTTGCGCGCCTCGGCGCGACGCCCGCGAACGTGCGCGTGGTGCACGCGTCCGACGCGATCGCGATGGACCAGCACGACGCGCTGGACGCGCGCCACCGCAAGGAATCGTCGGTGTACGTGGCGCTGCAGCTGCTGCGCCGCGGCGAGGCAGACGCGTTCGTCTCTGCGGGGAACACGGGCGCGGTGGTCACGCTCGCGCTGGTCGTGCTCGGGCGGTTGCCGGGCGCGGAGCGGCCGGCGCTGGGGGCGCTGCTGCCGCTGCCGCCGGGGCCGTGCCTGCTGCTGGACTGCGGCGCGAACGCGGAGAGTCGCGCGTCGCACCTCGTGCAGTTCGGCCTGCTGGGGGCCGCGTACGTGCGCGCCGTGCTGGGCGTCGCGGAGCCGCGCGTCGGCCTGCTGAGCATCGGCGAGGAGCCCGGCAAGGGCACGCCCGCGGTGATCGAGGCGCACGCAGCGCTCGCCGTTGCGCCCGGGCTGCGCTTCCTCGGCAACGTCGAGGGGCGCGAGATCACCACGGGCCGCGCCGACGTGGTGGTCACCGACGGCTTCACGGGCAACGTGGCGCTCAAGCTCGCGGAGGGCGTGATCGAGATGCTGCTGCTGGAGCTGCGCCGCGCGGCACTTGCCTCGTGGCGCGGGCGGCTTGGCGGGCTGTTGCTGCGCCCCCAGGTGCGAGCACTCGCGGACCAGCTCGATTACCGCCGCGCCGGTGCAGCGCCGCTGCTCGGTGTCGATGGCGCGGTGTACATCGCGCACGGGCGCAGTGACGGCGCCGCGGTTGCGAACGCGGTGCGGGGCGCGGCCGACGCCGCCGCGCACGGCGTGCGCGAGGCGGTTGCCGCGTCGGTCCGCGGCGCGCGGGCATAGGCGCGCGGGCGCCGACCCGACGGGACGTCAGCTACGGGTGGGTGGCCGCGGAGGCTGCTATTCGGCGGGCGGCACCGGGGCTTCCATGGGGGCGACCGCGAAGCCGGCGGCGCCTGGCGCGAAGCGCCACCACATGCGCATCGATTCGCGCAGCGATTCGACCTGCACGCCGCCTCGCTCGTCGTGGCCGATGCAGGCACCGAGATGCTGGTCAAGCACCAGTGCGCCGACGGTGTCGATGCCCGAGCGCACGGCCATCAACTGAGTGACCACATCCTCGCAGGGGCGCTCGCTTTCCAGCATTTTCGCGATGCCGCGAATCTGCCCCTCGATGCGACTGAGGCGCGCGCGCAGGTGTTCTTGTGAGATGGGCTCCGGCACTGGATTGCTCCTCAGCGGTGCTTGACATACCCCACAGGGGTATATAGACTCTAGCCATCCGCAGCAGCGCTGTCAACGCCGCAGATCGAGGCCGCAGACAACGCTCCGCACCGTGCTCGGGCATAGTGGCCATCAGCGGCGCATCATCAGGCAACCAGCGCGCGAGCCCGCAGCGGGCGCGGCGCTCGAATGGAAGGAAGACCGCTCATGGCACACCCCGCCGACACTTCCGACGCGACCTTCGACGCCGATGTTTTGAAGAGCGATGTCCCGGTGCTCGTGGATTTCTGGGCGCCGTGGTGCGGCCCCTGCCGCATGGTGGCCCCGATTGTCGAGGAGCTCGCCGGCGAGTACGAGGGACGCGTCAAGTTCGTTAAGCTGAACACGGACGAGAACCCGAAGATCGCGAGCCAGTTCGGGATCCGCTCGATCCCCACGCTGCTTGTGTTCAAGCAGGGCGAGGTCGCCGGCCAGATCGTCGGCTTCCGCCCCAAGAGCGACCTGCAGAAGCGCCTCGACGCCGTCCTCGTCTAGCGCGCACATCGCGCACAGCTGCCACAATCGACCACGCACTGCACGAAGAGCGCCGGCATCACCGGCGCTCTTCGTTGTTCTTCGGTGTTCGTCGTGGGGTGGTGCCGGCGCATCCCTCGTCCGCGCGCTAGCTCGCGTCGGTGGGCGGCGGCGCGTCGGCGCGGGGGCCGCCCTTGCGGATCGTGCGCCCCTGTTTCTCCTCCAGTCGCCCGAGTGCGCGGCCCTTGTCGGGGTGCGGATCCTCGATGACGCCGTAGATCTCGCGCCCTTCGTGGTCGGCTGGCAGGTATTCGGTGACCGGAAGACCTTCCGGCGTGCAGAAGAGCAGTCAGTGGCAGTACTTGTACTTCTGCATCTCCTCGCAGGCGCAGATCCACGTCGACTGCTTCGCTTCCGCCGCTTTGTCCTCGTAGAAGTTGCATGGGCAGAGCGGCCGGCCGAGCTCGTCGACGTGCTTCGCGAGGCCGATCACGAGGAATTCGGTGATCTCGCGCTGCGGGTGCAGGTAGGTACCGCTCTTCTCCGCGAAGTTGGTGACGAACTTCCACATCTTCGCCATTGACGCGGGCGACGCTTGCGCGCGGTCGGCGTCGCTCGGCTGATCGACGTCGGGCTGCTCGACCATGGAGTCCTCCCGCAGTGCCCATCCAGCATCCGGCCGCATTGGGCTGCGGCGCAAGCGGGCCGCTTGAGGCCGGCGTTCGCGCCGGGCGGCTCCCTCGACCATCGAACCTGCCTGGCCTCCAGGCCGCGCTTGAGCGTCGCGGGGCTTGCTGCGGCGCCTGCGGGGCCGCCGACGAGTGCTGCACGTCTCGTGGCGCAGCCGACAATCGCTGCACCATCGCGGCTGTCGGCCGGCGTGCAGTTGTCCGCGGCGCAACCTTCGTTCCACCGCGCCGCACGACGGTCTACTACGCTGGTCGCGCGCGACGATCCGCGCGCGGTGCGTGCAGATCGGACGTGCGGTGGTCGACGCAGCAGGGAGCGGCGCAGGCCAGCGCGCCAGCGCGGTGTTCATCGGCGAAGGCTCACTGCTCGCGCAGTGCGCCGACGCGTTCCTCGCGGCGGGGCACGAGGTCCGTGCGGTCGTCACCGAGGAGCCGGCGCTGTTGCAGTGGGCCCGCGAACGCGGGCTGAAGACCATCGATCCGGCCGCCGACGTGCTGGCGCTGCTGTCCGCGATGTCGTTTCAGTTTCTCTTCAGCGTCGTGAATCTGCGCGTACTGCCGCCAGCGCTGCTGGCGTTGCCGCGGCGGCTGGCGGTGAACTACCACGACGGCCCGCTCCCGCGCTACGCGGGCGTGCACGCGACGTCGTGGGCGCTCATGCGCGGCGAACGCGAGCATGGCATCACCTGGCACACGATGGAACCGGCCGTCGATACCGGTGCAGTGCTCAAGCAAGTCACGTTCGACGTGGGTCCGCGCGCGACGGCGCTGAGCTTGAACGCGGCGTGCTACGAGGCGGCGCTGCATTCGTTCGTGGAGTTGATCCCGGAGCTGACCGCAGGTACCGCGTCGTTGCAGCCGCAGGACGAGCAGGGCCGCAGCTACTTTGGGCGCTTGCGGCGGCCGCCGGCCGCGTGCGTGCTGGACTGGCGCCGTCCAGTGCACGCGTTGGACGCGCTCGTGCGCGCGCTCGACTTCGGACCGTACGAGAACGCGCTCGGGCTGCCGAAGTTGCTGTGTCCCGACGGCAGCGTGGTCGCGGTGCAGAAGACGACCGTGCTCACTGAGCCCGCACCCGCCGCGGCGGGCACCGTGCTCGCGGCTGGCGACCGCAGCGTCGTGGTCGCGGGCACGGACGGCGCGCTTCGGCTCGAGCGTTTCGCCACGCTCGCGGGAGCGCGCCTGGACGCCGCGGCGCTCGACGCGCGCGGCATCACGCGTGGCGCGCGGCTGCCTGCGCTCACCGACGCGCTGGCCGAGCGCCTGGGCGCAGTGCAGCGCGCCGTCGCGAAGCACGAGCCGTTCTGGGTCGACCGCCTGGCGGGCACCGCCGCGCCTGTGCTCGCGCAGCACTGGTCGCCCGCAGGGGCTCAGCAGCCCGTGGTCGTGGAGCAGCCGCTGCCGGGCGGGCTCGGCGCGCTGCTCGCGCGCGCGCTGGATGGCGCGCCGGCGGCCGATGCGGTCGCGCTCGTGGTCGCGGCATTCATCGGCAGCCACAAGCCACGCGTGGCCTGCGACATCGCGTTCCGCGATCACGCGCTCGCGGCGCTGTTGGACGGCACGCCACCCGTGTTCGCGCCCGCGGTGCCGTTCCGTGTCGAGGTCGGCGGTGCACTCGACCAGGCTGCCGCGCTGCGCGAACTGGGCGCAGAGCTCGCCCGGGTGCGCGCGGCGGGGACGTACGCGCTCGACGTGCACGCGCGCATCCCGTCGCTGCGCGCGCACGGGCGCGCAGCAGGCACGGGCGCTCTGCCCATCGCCATCTGCATCCACGATGCGGACTGGTCCTGCGTGGAGCCGCTGACCGGCGGCCTGTGCGTGTGCGTGGAGGGCGGCGGGTCTCGCCTGCGCTGGGCCGACGACGCCGGTCCCGGGCTCGATGCGCTGCGCGGCCTGCTCGCGCGGTTCGCCGAGTTCGCGGTTGCGACAGCCTCCGCGGCGGCTGAGCCCTTCGCGTCGAGCGCGGCCGATCCGGCCTGAGCCCCTGCGACAAGGCGGCCCCTGCCGACCTAGAATCGTCGCGGGAGTGGATGGTGTCCGGTGGCGCTCGCGGTCTTCAAAACCGTTTGTGGGGCGACGTGCTCGTCCCGGGTGGGTTCGACTCCCACGCACTCCCGCCAATCATTCGGCCCTAAACGGCACTCACCGAACGGCGCTATCGGCGTGGAGCGTGAGCAGTTGAGGCCAACGTGGGGCCAAGATTGATGACACCAAACGCGTCGTTGCGTCAGCCCGCGACACGAACTGGTTGCTGAGCGCCCCGAGTGTCGAGCCAGACGCTCCACCGGCTTAGGCGGCGCTAAGCTCGGACTGCGGCCTTCTCAGGATCGCGTCCAGTGCGGTGCCCGCGGAGTGTCGCGCGGGCTACTCCAGGTTGCGCATCGTGGGCACGAACAACGCGACGACGATCATGCCGACGACGAGCGTTGCCGCGAGCCCGCCGATGGCGAGCTGCGGTCCGAACCACTCGGCGAGGAAGCCCACGATGAACGTGCCGAACTGCACCAGACCGAACTCCATGAACCACACCGACATCACACGGCCGCGGTACTCCTCCGCGGAATAAGCCTGGATCAGCACCTGGCCGAACGCCATGCGCCCCGCCTGGCCGGCGCCGATCATCACCATGAGCGGGAGTGTGACCCAGTAGTTCGCCGACGCGGCGAACGCGACGATGCCCACGCCGAGCAGCGCGCCGCAGCCGATGAACAGCTTGCCGCGGCCTCGCGACCCCGTCGACGCGACGACCATCGCGCCGATGAGCGCGCCGACGCCCTGCACGCTCTGCAGCGCGCCCTGCTCGAACGCGCCCTTGTGCAGCACCTCGCTGACGAAGCCCGGCAGCAGCATCGTGTACGGCATGACGACGACGACGATCAGGAAGTTGACGGCGATCACCGTGCGGATCGCCGGGTCGTGCGTGACGTAGCGCATGCCGTCGACGAGATCCTTCACGCCGCCGGCCCCGCGGCTGCGTCGCGGCGCATGTGCGGCCGCAATGCCGGCGGCGGTCTGTGCGAAGGCGTACAGCGGACGCGTCGGCAGCCGCATCGTGAACGTGATCGCCAGCGCGTACATCGCCGCCATGGTTGCGAACACGATCGCCGGGCTCACGGCCGCGATCATGAAGCCCGCGATGCCGGGCCCCACCAGTTGCATCAGCGTCTGCCCGGAGGCGTTGATGCCGATCGCGTTCGTGAGCCGTTCGCGCGGGACGAGGTCGGAGATCATCGACTGCCGCGCGGGCTGCATGATCGAGTTCACGCCGCCCTGCAGGAACGCGCTCAGAAACAGGTGCCAGAACTCGAGCTCGAGGCCGAACCAGCCGGCCGCGAGGATGGCGAGCGCCGTGGCGTTGACCGCGTTGTAGCCCTGCCCGAGCTGGATTACGGTCTTCTTGGGTGCGCGATCGGCGATTACGCCGCCGATCGGTGAGAAGAGCAGCAGCGGAATCGCGTTCGCGAGCGCCATTGTGCCGAGTGCGGCGAACGAGCCGGTCAGGTGGAAGACGAGCCAGCCGCGCACCACCAGCTGCATCTGCATGGAGCCGAACTGCAGGATGTTGCTGATGTACAGCAGGCGGAAGTTGGGGTCTTCCAGCGCGGCGAAGGTGCGCGCGAACCAGCGCGGGGGTCCGCCGTCAGGGCTCGCGCTACCCGCGGCCGGCGGGGGCGGCTCGGTCGCGCCTGCGGGCGGAGGTTGCACCATCGGCGGGCGTGCCCATCACCACCGCCTCGGCGGGCGGCCGTCGAGCGCTACGGCTACAGAGGATGCGCAGCCTAGCACGGACGCAATCGAGGGGCGCGCGGCGGGTAGGAACTGCGGAGGGCGCCGCGCGTGCAAGCGGCGCCCTCCGCGTCACCCGGCTCGCGAGCGCGAGCCGCTACTTGTCGAGCCAGGCGTAGTGCACCTGGTCGCCCCAGTTGTAGTAGGAGCTGTTGTCGCCAGGCACCGTGCCCGTCCAGCGCACGCCACGCATCCACGGCTGGTAGACCTGGATCGCGATGCCCCCCGCCGTGGGCGGCCGGTACGCTTGGTCCAGGTCCTTGTCCCAGATCTTGCGCCAGAGTTCGCGGCGCTTCTCCGGGTTCAGCTCCACCTGCTGCGCGTCCGCCCAGGCGTCGATCTCGGAGTCGTTGGTCTGCCAGCGGTTGCCCGTCGACTTCGAGTGCACGTGACCGTGGAAGTAGTTGTCCGCGTCGAAGCCGCTCGTCGCCCAGCCGGACGTCGAGAACTCGGGCAGCTTCGCGCCGGTCCACTGCGAGTTGAACTCGGTGTAGTCGACCTTGCCGCCGGCGATCGTGATCCCCGCCTCGCGCAGCATCGGCGTGATCACTTCCGGGATCTTCTCGTAGTTCACGTCGTAGGCGTAGAAGATGTTGTTGAGCACGAGCTTCTCGGCGCCGGCTGCGGCGAGCAGCGCCTTCGCCTCCCCGATGTCGCGGCGCACCCATTTGCCGTACGCGCCTGATTCGAGCGTCGGCTCCTTGTCGAACACGTATGTCCACGGGATGACGTTGCCCGTCTTGCCGTAGCCCTCGTAGATCAGCTGCAGCATCGTCGCGCGATCGATCGCCAGCGAGACCGCCCGACGCACGCGCACGTCCTGGAACTTCGCGAGCTTGTTGTTGAACGCCAGCGCTTGGGTCGCCGTAATCGGCGTCACGTTGATCTGGATGTCGGGGCTCGTCCGCTTGAGGTTGCCGAGGTCGGAGAACGTCGACACGACCGAGTAGGCATAGTCCACCTGGCCCGCGCGGAACGCCGCGAGGCGCGCGGCGTGGTCCGGCATGATGCGGAACTCGAAGCCGTCGAGCAGCACCTTGGACTCCCAGTAGTCCGGGTTCTTGTCGAAGGTGACTTTGTTGCTCGCGACCATGTCCTTGAGGATCATCGGGCCGGTGCCGATGCCCCGCTTGGTGATCGTGCCGTCGTCGACGAGCTCCTTCGGGAAGATCGTCTGCTTGTTGCTGCCGAGCGGGTTGAGGAAGTCCGCGACGGGCCGCGTCATCTTCACCTTGAGCGTCTGCGCGTCGACCACCTCGTACCCGGCGACGTTGGTGTAGTACTGCTTGTGCACGCCGGTCGTCTGGTAGCGCTCCAGCGCGAACTTCGCGTCCTCGGCGACGAACGGGCGGCCGTTCAGCGGCGGCAGGTTCTGCCACTTCACGCGCGGGTCCAGCTTGAAAGTGAACGTCAGGCCGTCCGGCGAGCGTTCCCACGACTTCGCGAGCTCGGGCTCGAGCACCGGCTGGTTGAACACGTCCGCCGTGGGCCCGCGCTGGATGCCGAGCAGGCGGTTGTAGAACATGTTCGGGATCGTGACCGTGCCGCCCGCGGCGGACTTCGTCGGGTCGATGTCGGCGACGTCCCACGTGGCCGCGACGACCATCGTGCCGCCGGGCTTCGGCTGCTTCGCCGGCTCCGGGAAGTTGTACGGGTACGGCAGCGCGTCGTCCTTGACGAGCTTGCCGATGGTGGAGGCGCCGGTGTCCGCGGCAGGAGCCGCCGCCGCCGGCTCGTCCTCGTCGCTGCCGCCGCAGCCGAGGAGCGCGGCGGCGGCCAGCCCCCCGACGCCGAGGGTGGCGGTGCGCAGGAACGTTCGGCGCTGGAACGGTGCCTCGCTGAGCTGGTGAACGGTGTCATGGCAGCCCTCCGGTAACACGCGGGTGATAGACCGCTGAGTATACGCTCGCCCTCCGCGCGACGGATGCATCGGGGATGCCGGCGTCGCGTCGGAGCGGCCCTTGGCGGCGGGCGCTACGCTGCGGCCGGGACGGGCGGCGGCATGGACGTGCACCTGCTCGATGGCACATACGAGCTGTTTCGGCACTTCTTCGCCGTGCCGCGCCGCCTCGACGCGGGCGGACGCGAGTGCGGTGCGGTCGTCGGCGTGGTCGGCTCCGTGCTGCGCATGCTCGAGGAGGGCGCGACCCACCTCGGCGTGGCCACGGACCACGTAATCGAGTCGTTCCGCAACGCGCTGTGGCCCGGCTACAAGACCGGCGCGGGCGTCGACCTGGAGCTGCTCGCGCAGTTCGCGCCGCTCGAGCGCGCGCTCGGGGCGCTCGGCGTGGTCGTCTGGCCCATGGTCGAGTTCGAGGCCGACGATGCGCTCGCCTCGGCGGCGGCGCTCGCGGCGCGCGACAGCGCGGTGGCGCGCGTATGGATCTGCACACCGGACAAGGACCTCGGCCAGTGCGTCGCCGGTGGGCGTGTCGTGCAGCTCGACCGGCGCACCCGCGCGGTGCGCGACGCGGACGCGGTGCGCGCGAAGTTCGGCGTGCTGCCGGCGTCCATCCCGGACTACCTCGCGCTGGTCGGCGACAGCGCCGACGGCTTCCCTGGCTTGCGCGGCTGGGGAGCGAAGTCGACGGCAGCCGTGCTCGCGCGCTTCACGCACCTCGAGGCGATCCCGGCCGACGCGAGCGACTGGGGCGTCGCGTTGCCACAGGCGGCCGCGCTCGCGCGCACGCTGCGCGAGCAGTGGGCGTTGGCGCTGCTCTTTCGCGACCTCGCGACGCTGCGCGCCGACATCCCCCTGTTCGAGCGCGTCGACGCGTTGCGCTGGGCCGGGCCGACGCACGAGTTCGCGGCGTGGTGCGACGCGGTGCGCGCGCCGGAGCTGCGGCAGCGCGCGCAAGCGGTTACCGTCGCGCGCGGCTGAGCCGGCGGCGTGCGCGGGCTTGCCGTTCGCGCCGCGAGCGGACGGCCCGGCTCGGACCGTCCACTCGCGGCGCTGAGGGTGCGTTAGCGGTTGCGGAACACCGCCGGGCGCTTCTCGGCGAAGGCCGTCGGGCCTTCGACGGAGTCCTCCATGCCGCGCAGGTTGAACTCGAGCGCGCCGGCGAAGGCCTGCGCCTCCGGGATGGTCATGCTGAAGCACTGGTTGACCATCTGGTTGAAGTTGCGCACGGTGCGCGGCGCCATGCGGCAGATCGTGCGCGCCCAGTCGACGGCTTCTTCGACGCAGTGGCCGGAGGGCACCACCTTGTTTACGAAGCCCATCTCGTACGCGCGCTGCGCGCTGATGCGGCGGTCGCCCATGATGCAGACCTCGAGCGCATGGCCGGAGTGCATGAGGCGCGGCAGGTAGGCGACGAAGCCCGCGGCCTGGTTCCAGCGCGCTTCGGCGATGTTCATCTCCGCGTGCTCGTCGGCGATGCGGAACGTGCAGCTCTGCGCGTTCGCCCAGCCGCCCGCAATCGCGAAGCCGTTGATCGCCGCGATCGTCGGCTTCCAGCAGCCGAGCTTCTCGCCGATTGGCGTCACGCTTGGCGAGCGACGCTGGTACGGGGCGTCGCCGCCCTGCGCCTCGAGCTCGGCGCGGATCTTCAGGTCCTGACCGGCCGAGAACGCCCGCGTGCCGGCGCCCGTGACGATCGCTACCCACTGCTCGTCGTCGGCCGCGAAGCGCGTCCAGGCGTCGTACCAGCGGTTCCCCATCTCGGGGTCGGAGGAGTTCATGCGCTCGGGGCGGTTCATCGTGAGCAGCGCGATGCGGCCGTTGTCGATGGTCTCGTACAACAGCTCCTGGTGCGGCCAGCCGGGCAACGGCACCTTCTCGATGGGCGCCGCGACGTTGCCCCCGTACCTGTTCGCCGATGGTGACGTCATCTCGATACCTCCCCTAAGCTCCCGGCAAGGCACGGGCCGTTCCGCCGCGATTGCGACCGTAATGCGCCCGTGGCGCGCAAAGTGTAGACGAGCCACGCAAGGCCGCGGCCCCGCTGCCGTCGGCCCGCGTGCGCCCAGGGACGAGGAGCCGCCAGGATGAGCCAGCTCGCGCGCGGCACCATCGAGCTGCTCACGGCGACGCCGGCGGTGCTCGCCGCGCTGCTGGCCGGCCTACCGCCGGCGGCGGTCGAACGGCAGGACGCCGGCGGCTGGTCGCCGCGCGACCTGGTGGCGCACCTCGCGGACCGCGGCCGCATCCAGCGCGCGCGCGTCGAGCGGCTGATCGCCGCGCCCGGCGCGACGATCGAGGACTCCGACGAGCACGCGACGCTTGCCGCGTCCGGGCTGCGCTCGCGGCCGCTCGCGGAGTTGCTCGCCACTCTCGCGCGGGAGCGTGCCGCCGACGTGCAGCGCTACGCGGCGCTGTCCCCGGAGCGACTCGAGCACACGGGCGTGCACTCGGTGGCGGGCGCGATCACGGCGGCGCAGCTCATCAATCAGGCCGCGTACCACGACCTGCAGCACGTGCGGCAGATCGCCGCGACGCTTGCGGCGCTGCCCGACGCCGGCCGCGGCCCGTTCGCGATGTTTGGCTAGCGCAGCGCATCGCGGCACGCGTGGGTTGTCATAAGCGGTTGACGCGCATCGGCGCTCCCGCGTGCGGAGCGCAGCGGCGCGCGCCCCGCTGCCGTACACTGCGCTCGCTGCGGGGCGCGGGAAACGGAGTCGTCATGCGCATCGCTCGCGTGCGCGCGGACGGCCGCGTGAGCACTGCCATCGTGCGCGCGCGCCGCGCGCACCTCGTGCGCGGCGGGCCGTTCGGGCGGCTCCAGGAGACCGGCGAGGCGTATCCGCTCTCGCAGGTGCAGCTGCTCGTGCCCGTGCAGCCGCGCAACATCGTGGCCATCGGCCTGAACTATCGCAGCCACGTCGGCGATCGCCCGGTGCCGGTGCGGCCGGAGCCGTTCCTCAAGGCCTCGAGCTCGCTGATCGGTCCCGGCGACGCGATCGTGCTCCCCCCCGACGCAGGGCGAGTGGACGAGGAGGGCGAAGTGGTGGCCGTGATCGGGCGCCGTGCGCGCAACCTGCGCGAGGCCGACGTGGACGCGCACGTGCTCGGCTACACCTGCGGCAACGACGTCTCCGCGCGCGACTGGCAGCGTGACGACATGCAGTGGTGGCGCGCGAAGTCGGCCGACACCTTCACCGCCGTCGGCCCCTGGGTCGAGACGGGGCTCGACCCCGAGCAGATCGAGCTGCGCGTCACACTGAACGGCGTGCTGGTGCAGGAGGCGAGCACGGCGCAGCTGATCCACTCCGTGCGCGCGTGCATCGCGTTCATCTCCAGCGCGATGACGCTCGAGCCGGGCGACCTCGTGTTCACCGGCACGCCCGGAGCCACATCGCAGCTCGCGGCGGGCGACCGCGTGTCCGTGGCGATCGCCGGGGTCGGTGAGCTCACGAACCCTGTCGAGGCTGCGCGATGACGCGCCCGTTGCACGTCGCGCTGTTGCAGCTGCGCGCGTTCGATCTCGCGGACCACCGGCTGGCGTGGGCGGATCTGCTCCGGCGCATCGACGAAGCTGCTGCGCTGGAGCCGCATCCCGACCTGCTGGTGCTGCCGGAGGCGAGCTACCCCGCGTATTTCCTGCGCTCCCGCGCCGCGTACGAGGCCGCCGGCGTGCTGCCCGACGGCGAGGTCGAGGACGCGCTGGCGGAGCGCGCGCGGCGCCACGGTGTGGCGATCGCGGTGGGCGTGGTGCAGCACGGCGGCCCGGTGACCGCGACCAACGACCGCCTGGAGAACGTCGCGCTGCTGTTCGGCGAGGACGGCGCGCTGCTTGCGCGCACCGCGAAGCACTTCTTGTGGCACTTCGACACGCGCTGGTTCGCGCCGGGCGATCGCTTCCCCGTCGTGGAGGTCGCGGGCGCGCGCGCGGGCATGTTCGTGTGCGCGGACGCACGGCTGCCCGAGATTCCGCGAACGCTCGCCGTCGGCGGCGCCGAGCTGCTCATCGACTGCACGGCGTGGGTGTCGAGCGGGCGCAACGCCGCCGCGCTCTCCACGCCGCAGGTCGAGTACGTGCTGCCCGCGCGCGCCATCGAGAACGGTACCTGGATCGTTGCCGCGGACAAGGTTGGCATGGAGGCGGGGTCGATCGTGTACGCCGGGCGCTCAGGCGTGCTGGACCCCAGCGGCCGCTGGATCGCGCAGGCGCCGAGTGACGAAGCCGGCGTCGTGACCTGCACCATCGACCTCGATCGCGCGGCCGGCGCCCCGATCGCGCGTCGCCCGGAGCTGTACGCGGACGCCGCGCTGCCCGCGGAGCGCGCGCGCGCGACGCAGCTGGCGCGCGAGCCGATCGTCGTCGAGGCGGTGGCGGCGCGGGTCGCTGCGCTGGCGCTGGACCCGTCGCCGTCCGCGGTGGAGCTGATGGAGCGCGTGCGCGCGCAGGTGCGCACGCTCGCCGCGCAGGGCGTCGCGCTGGTCGTGCTCCCGGACCTCGCCGGCGCGGACGCGCGTGCGGTGAGCCAGCGGGAGCTGCTGCCGCTGCTGATCGCCCTCTCCGGCGAGGCCGAGGTGATGCTCGCGGTGGTGCTCGCGGAGCGCGAGCTGCAGCGCACCTACAAGACGGCGTACGTGATCGACAAAGGCGAGGTAGTGGCGTTGCACCGGCAGTCGCATCTGAGCGAGCGCGAGCGTGAGGCCGGCTTCGCGGAGGGTAGCGTGTCGCCGCCGGTGATCGAGACAGTGGTCGGCAACCT
>CAMDBZ010000006.1 GCA_945889565.1 Thermoflexus hugenholtzii JAD2
CACCAGCGGCGGCTCCTGACGTGTCGCGGTCATACGCGCGCGTCGAGGGCGGCCAGTGCATCGAGCGCCTGCGCGTAGCCCATCGGGCGGTGCGGCAGCGGGAAGCGGCGGGAGGGGTCGCGGCAGACCTGCGGCTCGCGCAGCGTCTCCAGCAGCAGGCGCGTTTCGCGGCGCGGCAGGCGCGCGAGCGTCCACGCGACGTGCTCGCCGACGGGTTCGCCCCACGTCGGCAATGGCACGTACACGCGGCGGCGGCCGTGCGCGCGGCCCCAGCCGCGCACGACCGCGCCGAAGCTGAGCCGCTCCGCGCCGCAGATGTCGAAGGAGCGGCCGTCGAGCTCGTGGTTGGTGGCGGCGATGCGCAGCGCCTCGGCGACGTCGCTGAGCGCGACGGGCTCGACGGGCACGCGCCGCCACGCGAACAGCGGTACGACGGGCGAGCGGTCGACGAGGCGGCGCATCAGCTCGAACAGCGTGCCCCCGCGGCCCACGATGAGCGGCGCGCGCAAGATCACGTGGCGCAGCCCGGACTGGCGGATCGCGAGCTCGGTGGCCCAGCGCGCGACGAGGTACGTGGACGCCGACGTATCGGACGCGCCGACGCACCCAAGGAAGACGACGCGCTGCACGCCCGCGGCGCGCGCGGCGATGAGCGCGTTCTGCACCGCATCGAGGTCGTTCGCGACGACGTCGCCGGGGCGCGCGAGCGTGTGCACGAGGTAGACGAGCGTGTCTGCGCCGCGCATGGCGGCGTCGACGCCGCGCCGGGTGAGCAGATCGGCGGTGACGGCCTCGACGCCCTGATCGCGCAGGCGTACGGCCTCGAACTCGCGCCGCACGAGCGCGCGCACGGGCGGCGTGCCCTCGGTGCGCGCGAAGTCGGCGAGGAGGGCGCGGCCGACGAAGCCGGATGCGCCGGCGACGAGGATCATGGGAGGGAAGGGCCCACCCACCCACCCACGGAATGCGGGGGCTGCGCCCCCGAGCCGATTCCAGGCAACATGAGTATTGACGAAATAGTAGTCATAGGTAATATAGGGCGATGTGGGAGGTCGAGTTTACGGACCAGTTCGAGGAGTGGTGGGACGAGCTGACCGCAGAACAGCAGGGTGCAGTGCGGGCGCGCGTGAACCTGCTGCGACGAGACGGTCCAGAGCTCGGGCGTCCTTCCGTCGATCGAGTCGTGACTTCGCGGCATTCGAACATGAAGGAACTGAGGACGTCGGAAGGCGGAGCGCTGCGCGTGCTGTTCGCATTCGATCCGCTGCGCCACGCGATTCTCCTGTTGGGTGGGAACAAGACCGGTCGATGGAATGAATGGTACCGGGTGGCCGTTCCGCTGGCTGATGATCGCTACGACGAGCACCTTGCGACGATCCGGAGGGAAGGAGCGACCGATGCCTAAGACGAAGAACTGGCGTGTGCTGGACGCGCAGGTCATGGCGCGGCCCGGTGCTGCCGAACAACAGGAGCGGCTGCGGCTGGAGACGCTCGCTGAGTACGGGCTGTACCAGCTGCGCCAGGATGCGGCGCTCTCGCAGGTCGAGGTGGCGGACCGGCTGGGCGTGACGCAGTCGGCGATCTCAAAGCTCGAGCACGCGGGCGACGTGCGGGTCTCAACGCTGCAGCACTACATCGAGGCGTTGGGCGGTCGGCTGGAGCTGCGTGCCTGCTTCGGCGACGAGGCGGTGCTGCTGCACATCGGTGAGCCGATTCCTGACGACAGCGACGACTCTTAGCCTGTCACGGCAACTGCGCGAGCGAATCCAGCAGCGGCGGGCCGAGGCGGATGCCGAGCGCGCGCCACTCCTCGGCGGTGAGCCGGGCTGCCTCGCTCAGGATCTCGGCGCAGGCAGCGCGTAGCTGAACGAAGTACGCCGAGGACGCCGGACTCGCGCCCGAATCTCCAGCCCCTCCGAGCACCCTGCCGCAGTGCAGCACGACGCTGAGCGAGGCCTGCCAGGGCGTGGTGCTGGAGACGACTCTCGGCTGCTCGGCCAGGACGGTCAGCCCGGCCGCGATCGGCTTGGCGTGGCGTGCGACGAGGTCCTGCACGTCCGGCAGCACCAATGATCCGGTGGTGCCGCGGTGGGGCTCGGTCGATGTCCGCTGCTCGCAACCCGTCAGCAACGCAAGCGATATGGCCAAGACGAGCGACGCGGTCGTTCCCGCGGTCGAGTTCACCCCGTGACCGCCCCCTCGCTCGCTGACGACACGACGCGGGCGTACTTGGCGAAGACGCCGTTGGCGTAGCGGGGGGCGGGGGCGGTCCAGCTGGCGAGGCGGCGGGCGAGCTCGCCGTCCGGGAGTTCGACGTCGAGGCGGCGGTTGGGGATGTCGATAGTGACGGTGTCGCCGTCGCGGAGGGCGGCGATGGGGCCGCCGACGGCGGCCTCCGGGGCGACGTGGCCGGCCATCAGGCCGCGCGTGGCGCCGGAGAAGCGGCCGTCCGTGAGCAGCGCGACGGTCTCGCCGAGGCCCTCGCCGACGAGCGCAGCGGTGACGCCGAGCATCTCGCGCATGCCGGGACCGCCGCGCGGGCCCTCGTAACGGATCACGACGACGTCGTTCGGCTGGATCTGGCGCGCGGCGACGGCGGCGAACGCGTCCTCCTCGCGCTCGAAGACGCGTGCGGGGCCGCGGTGGTGCATGCGCTCGTGGCCGGCGACCTTGATCACGCAGCCCTCAGGCGCGAGGTTGCCCTTGAGGATGACGAGTCCGCCGGTGGCCTTGAGCGCGCGCTCCACGGGGAGGATCACGTCCTGGCCGGGCGTCTCGACGGCGGCCGCGGCCTCCTGCGCGATGGTCTTGCCGCTGACCGTCATCACGTCGCCGTGGAGCTTGCCGGCGGCGAGCAGGCGCTGCGCGAGCAGCGGCGTGCCGCCGGCGCGATCCATGTCGAGCGCGACGTAGCGGCCGCCGGGGCGCAGGTCGCCGATGAGCGGCGTGCGCTCGCTGATCACGTCGAAGTCATCGATGTCGAGCGGCACGCCGGCCTCGCGGGCGATGGCGAGCAGGTGCAGCACGACGTTCGTCGAGCCGCCGGTGGAGGCGGCGGCGATGATGCCGTTCTCCAGCGCTGCGCGCGTGACGATGTCGCGCGGGAGCACGCCGCGGCGCAGCACGTCCATGACGAGCGCGCCCGCGCGCTCGCCGATGTCGTCCTTGCGCGGGTCGGTGGCGCCGGGGCTGGAGCTGCCCATCGGCGCGAGGCCGATGAACTCGGTGACGATGGCCATCGTGTTCGCGGTGTACTGCGCGCCGCACGCGCCGGCGCCGGGGCACGCGGCGTGCTCGAGCGCTTCGAGCTGCGCGTCCGTGATCGTGCCGGCGGCGTGCTGGCCGATGCCTTCGAAGACGTCCTGGATGGTGATGTCGCGGTCTTCGTAGCGGCCGGGGGCGATCGACCCGGAGTAGAGCACGAGGCCGGGGATGTTGAGGCGCAGCAGCGCCATCGATGCGGCGGGGATGGTCTTGTCGCAGCCGACGATCACGACGACGGCGTCGAAGGAGTAGCCGATGCCGCACAGCTCGATGGAGTCCGCGATCAGCTCGCGGCTGATCAGCGAGGCTTTCATGCCTTCGGTGCCCATGGAGATACCGTCGGAGATCGACACGGTGTTGACCTCCATCGGCGTGCCGCCCGCGGCGCGAACGCCGGCCATCACGCGCTGCGCGAGCGCGCGCTGGCTGAAGTTGCACGGCATGGTGCCGATCCACTCGTGCACCACCATGACGAGCGGCCGGCGCAGTGCCTCGGCGTCCAGGCCGACGGCGTGGAAGTAGGAGCGCGTGGCGGCGCGGCCGGGGCCGTCGACGAGGGTGCGGCTGCGGTGACGGGGATCGAAGGGCATCGCGTCGGCTCCTGGTTCGTGGTCGGTCGGGTTGGTCGTGTGCGGGCTCGCGGGCGAATCGTAGCAGCGCACGGGGGAGCCCTCACCCCCCGGCCCCCTCTCCCCGCGCGGCGGGGCGAGGGGGAGATTGCGCAGCGCCGGGCCGAAGGTCATGGGACCGCTGGGCGGATGGCTGCGGTCCGGTAGCGCACGCGTGCCTATAATCCAACGATAATGCTCCGGCGGGAGTGCGCGGAACGTGGGGAGGCACCTTGTACCAGAAGATCATGGTCACGCTCGACGGCTCGGAGCTCGCCGACGTCGCGCTTCCGCACGCGAGTACGGTGGCGAAGTCGGCCGGAGCGGCGGTCGTGGTCATGCAGGTGATCGACTCGGTGGCGCAGATCATGAGCCAGCTTGCGCCGGCGACGATTGAGCCGATGGCGTCCGGGGCGATGACGGCGGAGCTGGCGGAGGAGTTGGTGGCGGGCCAGCGCGCCGAGCCGCAGGCGAACGTCGACAAGGCGAAGGCGCGGCTTGAGGCCGACGGCGTTGCGAACGTGACGACGCTGATCGCCGAGGGCCGGCCTGGCGAGGCGATCGTCGACGCGGCGGCGGAGCAGGGCTGCGACCTGATCGTGATCGCAACACACGGGCGGTCCGGGTTCGGCCGCGTGCTGCTGGGCTCGGTGGCAGAGCACGTGGCGCGACACGCGGAGCACGCGGGTGTGCTGCTGGTGCGGGCGCAGAAGAAGTAGCGGGCACGCAACGGGAGTGCGGCGCCGCTAGTCGGTATCCTCGTCTTCGTCGCTCTCGTCGTCATCCTCGGTGTCGTCGTCGGCGGCTTCGCTCGCTTCGTCGCGCGCGGGCAGCGGCAGTTCCTTCGAGTGGCCGTTGGAGCCGGGGCAGAAGTGCTGGCCGGCGCCCTCCAGCGCCTGGCCGCACAGCGGGCAGAGCGGGCGGCCGGCAGCGACGACGTTTTCGATGATGCGCACGAGCGCGAGCGCGCCTGAGCGCCCGCACTCCAGGCGCACGGTCGGCGACTCGCCGCGCTCCAATCCGGGGGCGTCGTCGGCGAGCAGCACGATGCAGTCGCGGTCGGCGTCGAAGTCAAGGCCGAGGCGTACGACGTGCAGCTCGACGTCCGGGTGGTCGGCGAAGGCGCCGACCGGCATGGCGCGGGTGGCGGGGCGTCCACGGTCGCGGGATCGCTCGGCGAGCAGCTGGGAGATCGCGCGGCCGAGCGCGGCGAGCTGCTGTTTCTCCATCCAGAGCGCGAGGAACTGCTCCCCGGCACGAGCGCGCAGGCGGAACGTGCGGTTCCCGGGCTCGCCGATCGCCTCGGCGTCCACAGCATCGATGAGGCCGAAGTCGATCACGTGTGCTCCCGCCGCCGAGCGGTGAGCGTATGGAAGGCCCCTGCGGGGGTCAACTCGGTCACTTGCCGTGACGGGCACGGGCCACGGAGCGGTGGCGGGCACGGGCTGCGCTGCGGCCGCGGGGAGGGTGGGGGTTGGCGCCCGCTCGCGGGTGCCGTCGCGGCACGTAGGGCGGGCCCGGCTTCGGTGGAAGGGCGCGTGCGCGCATACTGTCGGCATGGCGACGGTGCTGGTGGTGGACGACGATCAGGCGATCCTCGAGGCGGTTTCGTACAACCTGCGACGCGACGGGCTGGAGGTGCTGACCGCTGCCGACGGCGTGGCGGGGCTACAGCTCGCCCGCGAGCGCGAGCCGGACCTGATCGTGCTGGACCTGATGCTGCCGCGCATGTCCGGGCTGGACGTCTGCCGGGCGGTGCGCGCGGAGCGCGCGGTGCCCATCGTCATGCTCACGGCGCGCGACAGCGAGGCCGACAAGGTGACGGGATTGGAGCTGGGCGCGGACGACTACCTGACGAAGCCGTTCTCCATGCGCGAGCTGCGGGCACGCGTGCAGGCGGCGCTGCGGCGCGATCGCATGTCGCGTGCGGCGGGCGCGGGCGCGCTGCAGGCGGACGTGCTGGTAGGCGGCGCGATCGCGCTCGACGTGACCGCGCACGAGGTGCGGCGCGACGGCGCGGTGGTGGCGTTGCGCCCGAGGGAGTTCGAGCTGCTGGAGCATCTCATGCGCCACCCGAACCAGGTGCTGACGCGGGAGCGCATCCTGGAAGCGGTGTGGGGCTACACGTACACGGGGGAGACGCGCACGGTGGACGTGCACATGCGCTGGCTGCGCGAGAAGCTGGAAGCGGAGCCGGCGCGTCCGCGACAGCTGATGACGGTGCGCGGCGTGGGCTACAAGTTCGTCCCGTGAGCACGCGCGCGCGCCGCGCGATGCTGGTGGGCGGCTGCGTGGCCGCCGGCGCGGCGCTCGCGTGGTGGCTGCCGGCATGGGTCGCGGTCGTCGGGGCGGCGAGCGCGGGCACGCTGGCCGCATTGCTGGGGACGCGCGCGGGCGCGTCGATGTCCGCGCCGGCGCGCGCGACGTCGGTGGCCGCACCCGCCTCGCTGCCGCTGGGCGGGCTCGTGGCGCTGCTCGAGCCGCTGGGCGAGGGCGTGGCGCTGTTCGATCGCGAGCTACGGCTGGTGGCTGCGAACGCGGCCGCCGACGCGATTCTGGGCCGCGCGGTGGGGGCGATGGCCGGCGCGACGCTGGTGCAGGCGCTGCGCGATCACGACCTCGCGCAGCTGACGCGGTCGGCGAGCGGCGTGGCCACGGCGGTGCACCTGTCCGGTCCGGGGCGCGACGCGCAGGCGCTGGCGCGGCGCGTCGGCGAGGGCGAGGCGTATACGTTGCTCGTGGTGCGCGACGAGACCGAGCTCGCGCACGCGCGGCGTGCGCGCACGGAGCTGGTGGCGCACCTCTCGCACGAGCTGCGCACGCCGCTCGCGGCCGTGCGCGCCGTCGCCGAGACGCTGCGGTCCGGCGTCGACGACGAAGCGGAGCGACAGCGCTTTCTCGACCTGCTGATCGAGCAGGTGGATCGGCTCGCGGTGGTCGTCGATCGGCTGCTGCGCCTGGCGCGGCTGGAGTCCGGCCAGGAGGCGTTCACGCTCAGTGCGGTGGAGCCGGACGCGCTGCTGGCGGCGGCCGCGCGGCGCGTGGCCCCGCTCGCGGAGCGCCGCGCGGTGCACCTCGACGTGCAAGCGGCGGGCAGCGCGGTGCGCGCGGATCGCGAGCGGGTGCTGGAGGTGCTGTCGAACCTGCTCGACAACGCGCTGCGCTACGGCCCGGATGGCGGCCGGCTGGAGCTTGGCAGCGCGCCCGACGCCGACGGGATGGTGCGCTTCTGGGTGCGCGACGACGGTCCGGGCATCCTCCCCAGCGACCGCGAGCGCATCTTCGAGCGGTTCTACACGGGCGACGCGGCGCGTGCCGCGGGCGGCGGCACGGGGCTGGGGCTCTCGATCGCGCGGCAGATCGTGCAGCGACTCGGCGGGCGCATCTGGGTGGCAGAGGAGGCGCGCGGCGCGCGCATCTGCTTCACGCTGCCGCAGTCGACGGACGCCGCAGGCGCAAGCGACGACGAGCGCGCGGCGGGCTAGCGCGCGGCGTCCTGCCAGTACGCGTACGCGCCGTGCAGCGCGGCCGTGTCGCTGAGCGCCGCCGCGACGACATCGTCGGCGCCGAGCGCGAGGTACGGTCCGGCGGCGGCGAGGCGCGCGCGGACGGGGTCCAGCAGCAACGCGCCGGCCTGCGCGACGCCTCCGCCGACGACGATGCGCTGTGGCATGAAGCAGTACGCGAGCGTGAGCACGCCGGTGGCGAACGCGGCGGCGACGGCGGCGAACAGCTCGCGGGCGTGGGGGTCGCCGGCGGCGGCGCGCGCGGAGACCGCGGCGGGGTCGTCGCCGCTCAGGCGTGCGAGCGCGGTGCCGGAGGCGAGCTGCTCGACGGTGTCACCGGTGTGCCAGTCGATCACGGTCTGGCCGACCTCGCCGAGCGAGCGGCGGCCGTGCAGCAGCCGGCCGCCGATGATCACGCCTGCGCCCACGCCCGTGCTGCACGTGACGTACACCAGATCGTCGACGCCGCGGCCGGCGCCCGCGCGGTGTTCGCCGAGCGCCGCGAGGTCGGCGTCGTTGCCGAGCAGCGTCGGCAGGCCGGTCGCGGCCTCGAGCGCGGCGGCCTGCACACCGTCGCGCCAGCCCGGGAGGTTCGGCAGCAGCGGCACGCGCCGCGCCGCGTAGTCGACGATGCCCGGGACGGCGACGACGAGCGCAGCAGCCGGCCGCCCGGCCCGCGCGGCAGCCGCGATCGCGTGCGCGGCCAGCCGTTGCAGCGCGGCAGGGTCATCGGGCGGCGTCGGCACGACCTCGAGCACGTCGACGCGGTCGACGGAGTGCGCGAGCGCGACGCGCAGGCGCGTGCCGCCGAGGTCGATCGCGACGATCGTGGGGCCGTCCTGCGGGTCGGGGTGCGAGGGGTTGGGGGGCACGGCGCCAGCGTGGCACGCGCGTGCGCGCACGGCAACGCGGGCCGCGCGTCGGGGCAGGGGCGCTGGCGCGTGCGGAGCCACGAAACACGATCGGGGTACCCGCTAGGTGTTGCCGGCCGGTCCCGGAGGCGAGGCGGGTACGCCGGGAGGCAGCCCAGGTGTCGGCGCGGGCCCGCCCGGCGCGGGCTGCTGGGCGGGCGGCGCGCCGGGCGCGTTGGGCGCGGCGGCGCCCGCGGCGAAGCGGCAGACCACGATGAGTGGGGTGGCCTCCGGCAGCGGCGCGCTGGCGTACTGGTCGTTCCACGGCGCGTTGACGAAGGCGGGCGCGCCGACGAGGTAGCCGACGAGGCCGCCGCCCGTGCGGTTGGCCCACACGGCGGCGACGGCGCAGCCCGCCGCGCGCGCGGCGTTCACGGCGCCGTCCACCGGCCCACCGCCCCACACGACGAGCGCGAAGCCGCCCGCGGCAGGCACGCTGCCGGTCAGCGCGGCCGCGGGCGCCACCGCGACCGCGGGCGGGGTCGTGGGTGTGGAGGCCGCGGCGGGCGGCGCGGCGGCGGCAACGGCGCGGAGGTACGAGCTCACGACCCAGCCGGTGCGTGCCCCACCGGAATCGACGAACTGCCATTCGAAGCCGTCGGCGGGGCGCAGGCCGGACAGCACGAGCACCGTGCTGCCGTCGGGGAGGCAGGCGAGCACCTCGCCGGTCAGCCCGGGGTTGGCGCGCAGGCGCAGGCAATCGCCGTCGGCGTCCACGACCGCGGTGGTGCCGGGGTCGAGCGCTGCGGCGGGGACGGGGGCGCGCAGCGTGGCGAGCAGCGCGAGCGCGAGGGCGAGCACGGCGAGGAGGGGGGCGCGGCGAGACGACGGGTGGAGCCGCACGGCGTGACCTCCTGGGCGCGAGGGTCGCGCCCACCCTGCTGCCCGGCGTCCCGGGCAGTGCCCCGCCTCGGAGCAGTGTACGGGGCGCTGGAGGTGCGGCCCACCCCGGAGACCGGACGGCACGGCGTGCGGGGACGGGGTGCCCACGTCTGGTGCAGGCTGGGACTTCCCGATGCACGAGCCTTGCACAGCCTCGTACGCTCCATACATGCGCTATTCCGTGCAGGCGGCGGCGATCGCGACCGGGGTGTCGGAGAGCAGGCTGCGCACGTGGGAGCGGCGTTATGGCGTGCCGCTCCCGGCGCGCTCGGAGAGCGGACGGCGGCTGTACGAGGAGGCGGACCTGGCGGTCGTGCGGCGCATGGCGGCGCTGGTGGGCGCGGGCATCCCGGCCTCCGAGGCGGCCCGCGGCGCGCTGACGGAGCGCGCCATCGAGCAGCTCGCGCCGGCCGGCGTCGCGGCCGACCCGCGCGTCGCGGAGCTTGTCGAGGCGGCGCGTGCGCTCGACGCTGCGCACATCGCGACGCTGCTCGCGGCTGCGAGCACGGTGCAGCGTGGCGGCGGCGGTGGCTGGGGCGTGGCGGTCGATGCGCTCGTGACGCCGGCGCTCGCGCGCATGCGCGAGGAGTGGGCGGACGGCCGCCTGGCGCTCGCCGGCGAGCGGCTGACGCTGGAGGCGGCGCACGTGGCGCTCGCGGTCGCGTTCGCGCGCGCGGACGAGCCGCCTCCGCACGCGCGGCTCGTGCTGCTTGCGTCGCCGCAGGATGAGCACCACGAGTTGCCGCTGCGTGCGCTGAGCCTGCTGCTGCGCGAGCGCGCGCTGCGCGTGGTATCGCTGGGTGCGGACCTGCCCGCGGCGGAGCTTGCGAGCGCGACCGCGCTCCTCGCGCCTGCGGCGGTGTGCATCGTGGGCACGGGCGTGACGAGCGGCGGTGCGCTGGCGCAGGCGGCGCGCGCGGTGGTTGGGTGCGGGCTGCCGTTGCAGCTCTTCATCGGTGGGGCGGTCGTTGCGAGTGGGCACATGCCCGATTCGGCGCCGGGCGTGCGCCTGGCGGGCAGCGTGGTGGCAATGGCGGACGCGATTGCGCAGGTGCTGGCGGTGCCTGCGCGCAGGCGACGCCGCTAGCGCGCGCGCGACGCGGCGACGGCGCGCGCGACGCGGCCCGCGAGCAGCCACGGGTCGAACGGCTTCTGGATCGCGTCCTGCGCGGGCAGCTCCATGCGCGCCTCGAGCGCGCGGTGCCCTGTCATGATCACGACCGGCAGCTCCGGATCGAGCTCGCGCAGGCGCGCGAGGAACTCGCGGCCGTCCATGACCGGCATTTCCAGGTCGAGCAGCACTGCGTCGGGGCGAGCCTCGGTGAGCGCGGCCAGCGCTTCTTCGCCGTTGGTTGCGGTGGTCACGGTGAAGCCGGCTTCTTGGAGCGAGAGCTCGGCGAGCCGGCGCACGCCAGCGTCATCGTCGACGACGAGCACGCGCGTGGGCTGTGGTACGGGCAGTTGTGCGGGGTCTGCGTCGAGGGAGCCGCGCGGGAGCGCGTCGCGCACTGGTGGCGTGGCGGGCTCGATGGTGGGGCGCTGCTCGGAATTCGGTTCGCGCAGCAGCCAGTCGAGCAGCGGTTGGGGACTGGTCATGCGGCGCCCTTGTATGGTGTGTAGCCCGGGCACATTCGCAGTTCGGGGAGCTACGCGCACGCTGTCCGTCCCCAGCCTGTGCGCAAGCCGTCCACGCCGGAGCGGTGCGCAGACCCGCTGTGCACGGCGCGCTAGCCCCCGGGAACGTCCGTGCTTGCTGCGAGACCTATCGGCTGCACCGCGGGGACGGTCGGCGGGAGGCGCAGCGAGAACTCTGCGCCGGAGCCGGGGTTCGGCGTGAAGGACAACTCCGCGCCGAGGTGCCGCGCGATGCGGCGCGAGATGTACAGGCCGAGGCCCAGGCCTTCGCCGCGCGCCTTCGGCTGCTCGCTGCGATAGAAGCGCTGGAAGATATAGGGCTCTACGTCGGGGCGGATGCCGGCGCCGTTGTCGCGCACGCGCACCTCCACGCCGCCGTCCGCGGCGCGGGCGAGGGTCACGGTGATCGCGGGCTGCGCGGGGTCGGCGTACTTCGCGGCGTTGTCCAGCAGGTTGCCGATCACCTGGCGCAGCCGCTGTTCGTCGGACTCGACGATCGCGCTGTCCTCTGGGTACACCTGCGTGACGGTGACGCTGGTATAGCGCTGGCAGAGCGCGGCGATCTCTGTGCGCATGATTCCCTGCAGCGACAGCGGCTCGACTTCGAGCTCGATCGTGCCTGTCTCCAGCCGCGCGACGTCGAGAAACAGCGACACGGCGTGTTGCATGCGCTCCGCCTGCTGCGCGATCACCTCGATGGCCTCGCGCGTCTCCGCTTCGAGGAGCGCTGCTGGCTCTGCAGCCGGCGCGCGAGCATGCGCGCGAAGCCGAGCACGCTCGTGAGCGGGCCGCGCAGCTCGTGCGAAGCGAGCACGAGGAAGCCCTCGCGCACCCGCTCGTCGCCGAGGCCTTCGAAGATCAGCACGGCGCCGCCGCCAGGTAGCGGGCTGCTGCGCACGCGGGCGGGCAATTCGCTGGCGTTGCGTGCGATAAACGTCGTGTCGCCGGCCCAGCGCTGCGCGCGCGCGATGCCCTCCAGCAGCGGGTCCGGAACGTCGAAGGGCGGCGGCAGCAGCGCGCGAATCGGCGTGCCAGCGAGCTCCGCCGGCGTGCTGGCGAGCGCGGCGGCGGCCGCCGGGTTTGCGAAGCGAACGGCGGTGGTGGCGTCCAGCTCCAGTACGCCGACGCCGGTGGCCTGCATCAGCGCGGCCAGACGCGCGCGTTCGAGCTCGGTGGCCCAGAGCGAGCGGCGGCGCAGCACGCTCACGCGCACGAGCAGCGCCACGGCGATCGCGCCGGCAGCGAGGCCGGCGATGGCGAGTGCCCGCGTCAGCTCGTCGACGCGGTCCGCGTCGGCGCGGGCGTCCGCGATGTCGCTGCGCAGCGCATCGGAGACTTCGGTGATCGCGGCGTGGAACGCGACGAACGCCTGCACCGCGGCCTCGGCGGCTTGCGGGGGGGCGCTGCTGGACGCGCCCGCGCTGGCGTTGGCGATGCTGGCGTCTCCGATCGCGGCGAGCGCGCGCGCGCGCGCGGCGATGTTCGCGATGGCTTGTCCCCGCACGCTCTTGCCCGCGCGCTGGTCGAGGGCTACGACCTGGCCCTCGAGCGTGCGGCGGTGACGGGCGTAGTCCGCGCGGGCTGCGGCGTCGTCCACGGCGACCGCGAGCACCCAGCTGGTCGCCAGCATGGCGCTGGCGTCCTGCAGCGCGTGCAGGTCGGCGAGGCACGGCTCGATGCGCTCGATGACGGCGCGCTCGTGCTGGTGCTCGCGGCCGTTCGCGATCGCGAGCAGCACGGCCACGGCGAAGAGCGCGAGCGTGAGCGTGCCGCACGCGAGCTCGAGCCGGCCGACGTAGCGTCTCACGGTGGCGGCGCCGCCTGGCGACGGGGGCGCGCGTCGCGCACGCTCACGCCATGCCGTGGAGCTGCAGCACGGTGTGCGCGACGAGCATGTGCAGCTCGATGCGGCGTGCGAGTGGCTGGCCGTCCTGTCCCATCTCGACGAGCACTGGCGTGAGCGCCGCGACGTGCCGGCCGAGCGAGAGCGAGCTCGTGCTGCGGCCTGGGGTCGCGGTGACGTCGGCGCCGCCCGGGGCTTGCGCTTGCCCGTTCGCGCTATTGCCGGAGCTGGCAGCGTTGGGGCCGCGCGAGAAGAAGCGGTCGCGGGGTACGACCAGTCGCGCATTGACTGCGGCGGCGAGCGCTTCGGCGATCGTCGCGGACGCGGGACCGGCGCCGCTGGTGATCGTCTGACCGAGGTACGCGGTCCCGTTCTGCGGGCGCTCGCCGTAGAAGGCCCACGATTCGTGCATGTCGATGAGCAGGTCGACGTGGTGCGCCGTCGCCAGCGCGGTGATGGCGGCGGCCATGCGCGCCATCGGCAGGCCGTCCGGGTTGCCGGGGTAGAGGCGGTTGAGGTCGCCCAGCTCGGGCAGGGTGCGCTCGAGCGTGCGGATGGCGAGCGCGTTGGCGCGCGGGACGACGATGAGGCTGCCGATCGCGGGTTGCCACGAGCGGAGCTCGTCGGCGGCGAGCCAGCCGCCCGGCTCGTTGCCGTGCACGCCGCCGAGCAGCAGCACTGTCGGGCCGGCGAGCCCGCTGTGCGTGACGTCGAACGACGCTTCCCACGGCGTGCCGGGCAGCAGCGCGGAGGTGCTGCGACCCGCTGCGGGCACGGGGCGTGGCGTGGGCGTGGCGGTGGGAGTGGCGAGCGTGGCGGCGCTGAGCGTCGTCGTCGAGGCGGTTGCCGCGCCGTCGCCGGACTCCGGGCTCCGCAGCACGCCCGCGCGCAGCGCGACGGCGGCGCCGAGCGCGCCCGCGCCGGCGAGGCGCAGGACGGCGCGACGGCTGCGCAGGCGGGCCGCGATCGCCATCGGCACACTCCGCCGCTGGGGGCCTCCCGTCGGGCCGTCCGAGGGCCTTGCGGGCGGTGCTCGCGGCTCGCTACAAGAGCTGGCCCTGCCGCGCGTCCGGGGCCGCGACGGGCTCCGGTGGCGGTGCGGGGCGCCCGGCGGGCGGCGCTACAGTCGATCCTAGCACGGGCACTCCGGCGGCTCCCAGCCGCGCGTGCAGGCGGCGCGCGTTCGCGGGGCCCTGATCGAAGTTGTTCGTGTTCATCACCAGGTGCAGCTCGTCGGTCTCGGCGGCGAGCGCGGCGATCTTCGGCACCCACTCGTCGAGCTCGGCGTCGGCGTAGTCGTAGTCGAAGCGCTGGGCGGAGGTCTCGGTGCGCGCTTCCCACATCGCGGCGTTGCGGCCGTGGAAGCGCACGAAGCCGGCGCGCGCGGTGGCGGCGGCGACCGGGGGCACGGACGAGGCGAAGCCCTGTGGCTCGTCGACGCAGATGTAGCTGAAGCCGAGGTCGCCGAGCAGCGCGAGCGTGTCCTCGGCGTGGGTGGCGTCGAGCCAGGCGGCGTTGCGGAACTCGACGGCGCCGCGGTACGGGCCGAGGCGGTCGCGCAGCTCCTCGAGGTAGGCGTGCGAGGGGCGGCTCGGCATGAACCAGCGGGGGAACTGCAGCACCACGACGCCGAGCCGACCGGCCGCATACAGGGGCTGCAGCGCGTCGATGTACGTCGACCAGCAGAGGTCGACGAGCGCGGGCGGCGTGCGCTCGCGCTCGAGGTTGCGCGCGGCGGCGAGCGCGGGCGGCAGCAGCTCCTTGATCGCCTTCGGCAGCCGCGCGACGGGTGTCGGGTGGTTGGTGAAGAGCGAGTACGCCTTGACGTCGAAGGTGAAACCGGGCGGCGTGCGTTCGACCCAGCGCTGGGCGTTCTCGACGGTGGGCAGCCCGTAGTACGTGGCGTCGACCTCGACGAGCGGGAACTGCGTGGCGTAGTAGCGCAGGCGCTGCTCGGCGGAGCGGGCGGCGGGCGGGTAGAACCGCCCGCTGTCGATGAGCGGCCTGTCGGTCCAGGAGGCGGTGCCGAGCAGGAGGCGGGCGGTCATGTGGGGGAGGGTACGCGCGGAAGGGAATGCGATCGCATGGCGTGCAGTGGCGCGCGCTACGCGAAGAGCAGGGCCATCGGCACCAGCGTCATCACCGCGAGGAAGGCGGCGAGCCAGCGCGGTTGCGCGGAGACGCGGTGGGCGATGGCGAGCAGCGCGCGCTGGTACGGGCGGTAGGCGAGCGTGAGCACGGCGAGCGAGACGGCGGTGACGGAGAGCATCTCGACGAGCACGACCTCGGTGGCGCCGCCGCCGGGGACGAGGAACGAGGCGAAGAGCGTGTCGATGAACGTCGTGATGTTCGCGCCCATGATGTAGGGGATCACGGCGTTGCGGCGGACGATACCTTTGAGCGTGAGCGGCACGAGGATCGTCACGGACAGCGACACGGACATCGTCACCGAGGTGATGAGCGCGCCGAACAGGAACATCGAGCGCGGCGAGTCGAAGCGGCGCGAGAGGCGCTCGATGCGCGGCGAGGGTGGGTCGAGGTTCGGCAGCAGGCGGTCGAAGAGCGCGAACGCGCCGAGCAGCGCGCCGATGCCGAGCGCGAAGAGCGCGGCGGCGGGCAGGCGCTCGTCGAGCGCGCTGACGAGCGGCTTGGCGACGGTGGCGATGGACTCCCATTGCAGCGGCAACTGCTCGACGGTACCGCGCAGCCAGCCGGCCTTGAGCACCGCGAGGCCGAGCAGCGTGGCGGGGGCGTAGATCGTCGCGGTGGTGAGCAGCGCGAGCACGCCGACGTAGATGCCGTCCGGGCGGCGGCGGCCGCGCAGGTAGGCGACGAAGCCGACGAGCAGCACGACCATCGACGCGCCGAACCGCGAGCCGGAGACCATGCCGAGCGCCTCGCTGGTGGTGACGGCGCCGCCGTGCAGCAGCGACAGCGCGAGCGCGGCGACGGGCGAGCCGGAGAGCGCGCCGTACGCGAGCAGCCAGCCGAAGCCGAGCAGATTGAGCGGGCCGTGCGCGTCGATGCGCTGTAGCAGGTCGGCGACGCCGCCCGCGGCGGCGGCGAGCAGCCGCAGCGCGAGCACGAACAGGTACAGCACGAGCACGCTGCCCGTGACGATGCGCAGCGTGTGCGCGGTGAACGCGGTGGGGCGCACGGCGCGCGCGGGCAGCCGCGTGTGCAGCCACGCGGGGAGCGCGGGGACGAACGGCGCGTCGTCGGCCGCGAGCGGCGGCGGGTCGAGCGGGGGCGCCTCGACGGCGCCTTTCGCGCTCACCGGCTCACCGGGTGCTCACTTGTTGCTCATCGGGCGCTCGCGGCGCCGCGCATCGACTCGATCAGCACCTGTGCGACCTCGGGGCGGGTGAACTCGATGGGCGGCACTTCGCCGGCGGCGAGCATCTCCCGCACGCGCGTGCCGGAGAGCACGATGTGCGCCTTGGCGGGGTGCGGGCAGCTGCGCGTGCTGGCCATCGAGTCGCACGTGCGGCAGAAGAACGTGTGCTCGAAGCGCATGGGGGTGATCGCGAGCTCGCCGCCCGCGAGCTCGTCGAAGATCGTCTGCGCGTCGTAGGTGCCGTAGTAGTCGCCGACGCCCGCGTGGTCGCGACCGACGATGAAGTGGGAGCAGCCGTAGTTCTGGCGCATGATCGCGTGGAAGATCGCCTCCCGCGGCCCGGCGTAGCGCATCGAGGCGGGGAGCACGGAGAGCAGCACGCGGCCTGGCGGGTAGTAGCCGTCCAGCAGCACGCGGTAGCAGCGCATGCGCACGTCGGCGGGGATGTCGCCTTCCTTTGTCTCGCCGACGAGTGGGTGCAGCAGCAGGCCGTCGACGAGCTCGAGCGCGACCTTTTGCAGGTACTCGTGCGCGCGATGCACCGGGTTGCGCGTCTGGAAGCCGACGACGGTGCGCCAGCCGCGCGCGGCGAAGGCGGCGCGCGTCTGCGCGGGCGTCAGGCGGTACTCCGGGAACTCCGGGTCCGGCGGCAGCGCGAACGCGCGCACCGCGCCGCCGACGAGCGTGCCGGTCTGCGCGTTGATCGCGGCAACCCCGGGGTGCAGCGGGTCCTCGGTGCGGTAGACCATGCGCGCCTCGCGCGGGCGGTCGGCGGCGTAGGCCTCGGCGACCTGCATCACGGCGAGCGGCACGCCATCGGGCGTGACGAGGCACGCCTCGCGGCCGACGAGCGCGCGCGCCTGCTCGTCCGGGGCGGCCAGCGTGACGGGCACGCTCCACACGGGTCCGGAGGCGAGGTGCATGGTATCGATCACAGCGTCGTAGTCGGCGCGGCCGAGGAAGCCATCGAGCGGGCTGAGCGCGCCGACGGCGAGCAGTTCGAGGTCCGTGACCTGGCGCGCGTCGAGCGTGAGCGTGGGCAGCGAGCGCGCGCGCTCGGCGAGCGCGGCGGCCTCGGCGCCGGTGGCGAGGCGCTCGGTCAGGCGGCCGCCGTGCGGGGCGATGAGCGCGTCGGCGGTGTTGTTCGTTGCGGGGGCGCTAGGCACGGGCGGCCGCCGGCACGAGCCCGCGCTGCTCGAGGCAGGCGAGGATCGCCGCGAGCGATTCCGCCTCGGTCTGGGTCTCGGAGTTCACGCGCACCTCGGGGTTGTCGGGCGCCTCGTAGGGGTCGGACACGCCGGTAAAGTTCGCGATCTCGCCGCGCAGCGCCTTCGCGTACAGCCCTTTGACGTCGCGTCGCGTGAGCTCGTCGATGGAGCAGTCGACGTGCACCTCGACGAACTGGTCGACCTGCGCGCGCACCTGGTTGCGGATGTCGGCGTAGGGGGAGATGGCCGCGGTGATGACGGCGACGCCGTTGCGCGCGAGCAGCTTCGCGACGTAGCCGATGCGCAGGATGTTGGTGTCGCGGTCCTCCTTCGAGAAGCCGAGGCCTTTCGAGAGGTTGGTGCGCACCTCGTCCCCGTCGAGGATCTCGACGGGGACGCCGCGCGCGCGCAGCACGGGCGCGAGCGCCTCCGCGAGCGTGGACTTGCCGGCGCCGGAGAGGCCGGTGAACCAGACAACGAACCCGGGCTGTGCCACGCGCGCTCCTTCCTCGATGTTCACGATCTCGATGTGCTCGATGCTGTCGTTAGGGCTGTTCGCGAGCCGGCCGCGGTGCTGCGCTCGGTGCTGAGCGGCGCAGGGCCGCGGCCGGATGGGCGTGTGAGCGCGGCTGGGTCAGGGTTCGGTGTGCAGGCCGCACTCCGTCTTGTCCTGACCGGACCAGCGCCCGGAGCGCGGGTCGTCGCCGGGGGCCACGGCCTTCGTGCAGTTCGTGCAGCCGATGCTCGGGTAGCCCTGGTCGTGTAGCGGGTTGTACGGCACGTTGTTCGCGAAGATGTAGGCCCACACGCGCTTTTCGTCCCAGTTGATGAGCGGGTTCAGCTTCACGAGCCCGAACTTCGCGTCCCATTGCACGGCGGGTGTGTCGGCGCGCTCCGCAGACTGGTCGCGGCGCAGGCCGGAGATCCACGCTTGCTTGCCGGCGAGGGCGCGACGGTTCGGCTCGATCTTGCGGATCTCGCAGCACAGGTCGGGGTCGCGTTCCCAGAGCGCGGCGCCGTGCTGCGCGGCCTGTTGTTCCGGCGTGACGTCCGTCTTGTAGCCGACGACGCGCGCGCCGGGCCAGCGCTGCGGTGCGGCCTCGACCATCGCGTACGTCTCCGGGAAGAGGTAGTCGGTGTCGAGGTAGAAGACCTCGGCGCTCGGCTGCAGGCGCTGCACCATGTCCATCAGCACCATGCCGGAGACGCCGCCGAACGAGCACGCGAGCGTGACGCCGTCGCCGTAGCGCGCGAACGCCCACGCGAGGATCGCCTCGGGCTCGGCGCCGTCGAGCGCGGCCGCGGCCTGTGCGATCACCTCCGCCTCGGTGTGGTCGACGGGGACGCTCTCGCGCGATCTCGCCCATGCTCGGTGTGTGGTCATCGTCGCTCCGTCTCTGGGAGCTCGGCTCCGGACCGAGCTCGCTACCGGGTTGTGGTCGCTGTTGTCGTGATCGCGCGCGCTAGATCGCGCACTCGCCTTCGCCGCGCTCGAGCACGTAGAGGCCGTCGCGCTCCCAGTCGATGAACTCGTCCATGCCTTCGAGCGAGAACTCCGGCGGCAGCGCGAGGTCCGTGAGCAGGCCCTCGAGCTGCTTCGTGCCGACGCGCTCGGCGAAGGCGGTGAACTCCTCGTTGGGGCCGAGGCGCTCGGCCTGGTAGTGCGCGATGAAGCGCTCGACGACCTCGGGCGCGCGCTTCGCGGGGATGCGCGTCTTCAGCAGGTCGCCGATGCGGATGCGGCCGTTGGCGCGCGTGCCGCCGACGTAGATGTGGTAGGCGGGCAGCTGGCGCTCGTTCGAGTTCGCGGCCTTGATCGCGGCGCCGTGGAAGCCGATGGAGCCGATGTGGTGCTGGCCGCAGGAGTTGGGGCAGCCGCTGACGTTGATGCGCATGCGGCGCGTGGCCGCGTCCACGATCTCGAGCGACTGCACCTTCTGCGAGATCGCGCGGTTGAGGCCCATCGAGCAGGTGATGCCGAGCTTGCACGAGTCCGTGCCGGGGCAGCTCACGACGTCCGTGATCTCTTGCGCGCCCGCGTGGTGCAGTCCGAGCTCGCGCAGCGCCGTCCAGACGGGGTACAGCTGCGCCTCCGGGATCCAGCGCAGCACGATGTTCTGGTTCACGGAGGTGCGCGCGCGGCCGTTGCCGAACGTGCGCATGATCTGCGCGATGCCGCGGAAGCCCTCCGGCGTGAGGTCGCCTTGCGGTACTTTCACCTCGACGGTGCAGTAGCCGGACTGGCGCTGCGCGCGCGCGTTCGAGGCGACGAAGCGCTCGAAGTCCGCGCGGTCGGCAGCGGCGGGCGGCGCCGGCTGCGCGGGCAGCGTCGGCGCGTCGGCGGCCTCGTCATCGAGGTAGAGCAGGGCGTTCGTGTCCGGGCGCTCGCTCGCCCACGGCTGCTGCAGCTCGGCGTCCACCATTTCGCGGAAGGCGGCTTCGCCGACGCGATGCACGAGGAACTTGATGCGCGCCTTGGCGCGGTTCTTCCGCAGCTCGTCGGCGGCGTTGAAGATGCGCAGCACGGCCTCGGAGACGCGCAGGAACTCGTCGACGGACACCCACTCGCGCAGCGTCACAGCGTCGCGCGCCATGATCGCCAGGCCGCCGCCGGCGACCATGCGGAAGCCCTTCGTGGGCACGCCATCGACATCGCGGATCTCGGGGATGAAGCCGAGGTCGTGGATGCCGGTGATCGCCTCGTCCTGCGCGCTGCCGGTGAACGCGACCTTGAACTTGCGCGGCAGCAGCTGCGTGATCGGGTTGCGCACCCAGTAGCGCACGAAGGCGCCCGCGTACGGGGAGATGTCGAACGGCTCATCGGCGCGCACGCCCGCGTACGGGTCGCCGGTGACGTTGCGCACGGTGTTGCCGCAGGCCTCACGCGTCGACAGGCCGGATTCGGCGATGCGGCGCAGGATCGGGCCGGCGTCGGTGAGCTTGAAGTGGTGGAACTGCACGTTCTGGCGGGTGGTGATGTGGCCCTTGCGCAGCGGCATGTACTGCTCGGTGACGTCGGCGAGGGCGTCGAACTGGTCCGCGGTGAACGCGCCGAAGGGGAACTTGATGCGCATCATCTGGCGGTCGGGCTGGCGCTGGCCGTAGACGCCCTGCTTGAGGCGGAAGCCGATGAACACCGGCTCCTCGATGTTGCCCGCGAGGAATTCGCCGGCCTCGGACTCGAAGTCGTCGAACTCCGCCTCGAGGATGGGGATGACGCGGCCGGGCGCGTCGGTCTGCGCGGTACTCTGCGAAGTGGTCGTCATCGTGGGTCCCTTCGGGCGGTCTTGCCCGGAATGTGCCCTCCCCGAGGGAGAAGTTGACTAACTTGCTCGACAATGGCGAGAATCAGCCTCGATGGTAGCACCGGAGGCAGGCGTGTCAACACGGAGCGCCGGCGGCGACGGGGCCGCGGCGTGACCGCCGAGCGGGTCGGGGACGAGCGGGGGGAGGGCCCCGGCGGGGCCTTTGCGCGCGCGCTGGCCGCCATCGATGCCGCGAACGCGGCCGACCCGACGCTGCTCGAGACCCCGACCGGGCCGCGGCCCAAGGAGCTCGTCCACGCGGAGTTGCTGACGGCGTGGGTGCGGCGATTGCGGCCGGACGCCTCGGAGGCGCTGCTGCTCGCGGCGCGGGCGCACCACCTGCGTCGCTGGACCGTGCCGCGAGGCACCTACCCGGCGGGGCGGCAGGGCTACCTGCGCTGGCGGCGGGACTTGCACGCCTTCCATGCCGACGAGGCGGCGCGGCTGCTCGCGGAGGTGGGCTACGACGCGGCGCTCTGCGCGCGCGTCGGCCAGATCGTGCGCAAGGAGCGCCTCAGCCAGGACCCCGAGGTGCAGACGCTCGAGGACGGCCTGTGCCTCGTCTTCCTCGAGCTGCAGCTCGACGAGCTCACCGATCGCGTCGCGGACGAGGCGAAGATGGTGGACGTGCTGCGCAAGAGCTGGCGCAAGATGAGCCCCGCCGGCCGCGAGGTCGCGCTCGGCCTCGAGCTGTCGGACGCGGGGCTGGCGCTGGTGCGGCGGGCGCTGGGGTAGCGGTCGATGCGCGTCGTTGGCGACGGCCCTCCGGGCCGGAGGACCCGCCCCCCTTTCGGCGAGGGGCTTCGCCCCTCGCGCCCCCCGCTCCGGAACCAGGTGAAAATTCGCGGTCGCGGCGCGCGGCTCGGTGAGCACAGCAGGGAAGGCGTCACGGCGGAGCGCGGGCAAGTGGGAGACGCGGGCGGCGTAGACTGCGCCGATGCAGCGCGTGGGGTCGTGGTGGCGTAGCTCGTTTCCGGCGTTCGAGTCGCGGGACTACCGGCGGCTGTTCTGGGACACGTTCTTCGCGTCGGCGTCGAACTGGGCGCTGCTGCTCGGGCGCGGCTGGCTCGTCTTCGAGCTGACCGATTCGTCGTTCTGGGTGGGCGTCGTGACGTTCGCGGGGATGATCCCGTTCTTCCTGGTGGGACCGATCGGCGGCGTGGTCGCGGACCGCTTCGACCGGCGGCGGGTGGCGATGGTCGGGGTGGCGGGGGGCATCGCGACGTCGCTGGTGCTCGCGGCGGTGACGCTCGCGGGCGCCGTCGAGGTGTGGCACGTGGTGCTGCTCGCGTTCGCGTCGGGCTCGGCGCGCGCGTTCGCGACGCCGAGCGAGGACGCGCTGGTGCCGAACCTCGTGGACCCGCAGCGGCTGCTCAACGCGATCGCGCTGTCCGGCATCTCGCGCCACGGGTCGCGCGTCGCGGGTCCGCTCGTGGGCGCGGTGCTACTCGATATGCTGGGCGCGGGCTGGGTGTTCATGCTGTCGGCGGTGCTGCTGTGCGCGGCGCTGTGGCAGCTCTGGCGCATCGCGTACCGCTCGCCGGTGCGCGCGCGCGTGGCGGGCGACGCGAGTGTGCGCGCGCTGTGGGCGTCGTTCGGCGGTGGGTTCCGTTACCTCGAACGTGATTCGCGCGTGGCGCTGGTGATCGCGCTGGTGGTGTTCCACTGCAGCCTGACGATGGCGTTCGACTCGATGATGCCGCGGCTGGCGGCGGACATCGGCGGGGGCAGCCGCACGTTCGGCGGCATCAGCATCGGGCTCGGCGTCGGCTCGATCGCGGGGACG